>NZ_JAIXMK010000089.1:0-17916 GCF_020328095.1 Streptomyces sichuanensis | reverse complement strand
TGCGCCTGTCCTACGCGCTGGGTGACGAGGACCTCGTCGAGGGCGTCTCGCGGATGCAGAAGCTGCTGGCGGAGGCCCGCGACTGACGCGGCCGCCCGTGCGGTGCGGGCCCCGGCGCGATGCGCCGGGGCCCGCATTCGTTTTCGGGACGGCGCCCGTTCAGGGAAAGCCCCTTCCGGATGTCCGGTCCGTACGGCAAGATCCCAGGATGGAGAGTGTTCGCGACGTCCGACTGCTGCCGAAGGCCCACCTGCACCTGCACTTCACCGGGTCCATGCGCCCCTCGACCCTGCTGGAGCTCGCCGACAAGTACGGCGTGCACCTGCCGGAGGCGCTGAGCAGCGGGGAGCCACCACAGCTCCGGGCGACGGACGAGCGCGGATGGTTCCGCTTCCAGCGGCTGTACGACATCGCGCGCTCGTGCCTGCGCTCCCCCGAGGACATCCGGCGGCTGGTCCTGGAAGCCGCCGAGGAGGACGTCCGCGACGGCTCGGGGTGGCTGGAGATCCAGGTCGACCCCACCTCGTACGCGCCCCGCCTGGGCGGCCTGATCCCGGCCCTGGAGATCATCCTGGACGCGGTGGAGACGGCCTCCAGGGACACGGGCCTGGGGATACGGGTCCTGGTGGCCGCCAACCGCATGAAGCACCCCTTGGACGCCCGTACGCTGGCCCGCCTGGCCGTGCGCTTCGCCGACCAGGGTGTGGTCGGCTTCGGCCTCTCCAACGACGAGCGGCGCGGCCTGGCCCGCGACTTCGACCGCGCCTTCGAGATCGCCCGTGAGGGCGGCCTGCTGGCCGCCCCGCACGGCGGGGAGCTCTCGGGCCCCAGCAGCGTGCGCGACTGCCTGGACGACCTGCACGCGGCCCGCATCGGCCACGGCGTACGGGCCGCCGAGGACCCCCGGCTGCTGGCCAAGCTCGCCGCGCGCGGCGTCACCTGCGAGGTCTGCCCCGCCTCGAACGTCGCCCTGGGCGTGTACGACAAGCCCGCCGACGTCCCGCTGCGCACGCTCTTCGAGGCGGGCGTGCCGATGGCGCTGGGTGCGGACGACCCGCTGCTGTTCGGCTCCCGGCTGGCGGCGCAGTACGAGCTGGCCCGCGACCACCACGGGTTCACGGACGCCGAGCTGGCGGAGCTGGCGCGGCAGTCGGTGCGTGCGTCGGCGGCGCCGGCGGACGTCCGGGAGCGGCTGCTGACGGACATCGACGCCTGGCTGGCCACGCCGGCGGGCTGAAGCCCGCGGGCCCGGTAGCGGCGGGGCGCAGGGGCCGCGGCCGCCCGCCGTCCGCGGACCGTCCGGGTCCGCCGGGACGTTACGGGCCCGACCCGGGGCCTGCAGGGCCCTGCTAGAGGCTGACGCCCACGGTCACGGGCTCGTTCACCAGCGTGACGCCGAACGCGTCGTGGACCCCGTCGCGGACCTCGCGGGCGAGCGCCAGCAGGTCCTCGGTCGTGGCCTGCCCGCGGTTGGTGAGCGCCAGCGTGTGCTTCGTCGAGATGCGGGCCGGCCCCGAGCCGTAGCCCTTCGTGAAGCCCGCCTTGTCGATCAGCCAGGCCGCCGAGGTCTTGATCAGGCCGTCGCCCGCCGGGAACGCCGGCGGGGCCACGTCCGCGCCGAGCCGCTCGGCGACCCGCGCCATGAACGCGGCGTGCTCGGCCGCGGTGAGGATGGGGTTGGTGAAGAACGAGCCGGCGGACCAGGTGTCGTGGTCCGACGCGTCGAGGACCATGCCCTTGCCGGCCCGCAGCCGCAGCACCGTCTCCCGGGCGACGGCGGCCGGCACCCGGTCCCCGGCCTCCACGCCGAGCGCGCGGGCCGTCTCGGGGTACTTCAGGGGCGCCGACATGCCCCCCGCGTCCTCCAGCTCGAAGCGGACCCGCAGCACGACGTAGCGTGTGGGGTCCTCCTTGAAGCGGCTGTGGCGGTAGGAGAACGCGCAGTCGGCGTTCGGAACGGTGACGACCTCGCCGGCCCGGCGGTCGTAGGCGACGACCTCGGTGATCGTGGAGGAGACCTCCTGGCCGTAGGCGCCGACGTTCTGGATGGGCGTGGCGCCGGCCGAGCCGGGGATGCCGGCCATGCACTCGATGCCGGCCAGTCCGGCCTCGACGGTCCGGGCGACGGCGTCGGACCAGTTCTCGCCGGCGGCCAGCTCCAGCCGGGTGCCGTCGAGGTGGAAGCCGGTGGTGGCGATGCGCAGGGCGGTGCCCTCGAAGCCCTTGTCGGAGATCACCAGGTTGCTGCCGCCGCCGATGACCAGCAGCGGGGTGCCGGTCTCGTCGGCCTCGCGCACCGCGGCGACGACCTCGTCGTCGGTGACGGCGGTGATCAGCCGGGTGGCGGGCCCGCCGAGCCGGAAGGTGGTCAGGGGGGCGAGGGGGGCGTCGTGTCGTTCCTGCACGGGCACAAGGGTACGGGTCGGCCCGCGGGGGCCCGGGCGGGCGGCGCGTCGGCGGCATGGGTAAGGGGCGCCCGCAATAGCGGGCGCCCCTTACACAAGGTCCGTCGGGCGCCGGGTGGGCTCAGGCGAGCTTCACCACGGCGCGGGCCATGCCCAGCACCTTCTGGCCGTCGCTCATGGCCACCAGGTCGACGCGGACCGTGCGGGCCTCGTCGTCGAGCTTGGCCGCGACCTTGGCGCTGACCTCGATGGTCGCGCCCTTGTCGTCGTTGGGGACGACGACGGGCTTGGTGAACTTCGTCCCGTAGTCGATGACGGCGGCCGGGTCGCCGGCCCAGTCGGTGACGACGCGGATCGCCTCGGCCATGGTGAACATGCCGTGCGCGATGACGTCGGGCAGCCCGACCTCCTTGGCGAACTTCTCGTTCCAGTGGATCGGGTTGAAGTCGCCGGAGGCACCCGCGTAGCGGACGAGCGTGGCGCGCGTCACGGGGAAGGTCTGGGCGGGCAGCTCGGTGCCGACCTCGACCGCGTCGTAGGAAACAGTGGTGGCCATCACGCCTCCTCGGCGGCTCGCGCCACCAGCTTCGTGTGGACCGTCACCACGTGCAGGGAGTCCGCGTCGTGCACCTCGCCACGGACCATGACCACGTCGTTGCCGGCCAGGGACTTGATCGACTCGATGGTGGAGGTGACCGTCAGGCGGTCGCCCGCGACGACGGGGCGGGTGTAGGCGAACTTCTGCTCGCCGTGGACCACGCGGTCGTAGTCCAGGCCCAGCTGCGGGTCCCGGATGACCATGCCGGCGGCCCGGAAGGAGATCGCGAAGACGAACGTCGGCGGGGCGATCACGTCCGGGTGGCCGAGCGCCCGGGCGGCCTCGGGGTCGGTGTACGCCGGGTTGGCGTCGCCGACGGACTCGGCGAATTCGCGGATCTTCTCGCGGCCGACCTCGTACGGGTCGGTGGCCGGATAGGTCCGTCCGACGAAGGACTGGTCGAGTGCCATGGGCTCGGCACCTCCTGCAGTGGACTGGGGTGGATACGCCATGAGGCCGCCCCCAGAAGATGGGGGCGGCCTCATGAACGATTCGCGTTTAGCGGGTCTCGCGGTGTGCCGTGTGGGCGTTGCAGCGAGGGCAGTGCTTCTTCATCTCAAGACGGTCCGGGTCGTTGCGCCGGTTCTTCTTGGTGATGTAGTTCCGCTCCTTGCACTCCACGCAGGCCAGCGTGATCTTCGGGCGGACGTCGGTGGCAGCCACGTGAGTGCTCCTTGACGGAATGGACGGATTAACGCAGAAAAGAGTAGCCGATCGGAGGACCGACCCCACAATCGGCTACTGTGTGTAGCGGTGACCGGACTTGAACCGGTGACACAGCGATTATGAGCCGCTTGCTCTACCGACTGAGCTACACCGCTTTGATGTGGGGAGGATTCCCCGCCCGAAGGCGGGAAAACCCCTCACACCAGAGCCCCAAAACGGAATCGAACCGTTGACCTTCTCCTTACCATGGAGACGCTCTGCCGACTGAGCTATTGGGGCGAGCGAGGAAGACATTACACGGTCTGCGGCCGAAGGTGAAATCCGTATCCGGCGACCCCGCCCGGGACCGTTGCCGGGCAGGTCGCGGCGGGGATTCCCGGCCCCGCCGCCACACGCTCCGCGCCGCCCCCGGACACACGCCGGTACGACTATTCGCCGCTCGCCGCCGCCTGCTCGAACCGGCTCGGCACGCGGCCTACGCTCGGACCGCTGAGTGATCATGTCCGCCCCGGCCACCCGGAGGACCGCGATGCCCGACAGTCAGCCGCAGCCCGCGAGGAGCCCGGACGGCGACGCCGCCGCCGCGGCGCCCGGTGACGGCGCCCTGCTGCTGTGCGGCGCCCGCCTCGCCGACGGCCGCGTCGTGGACGTGCGCCTGAGCGGCGGGCGCATCGAGGCCGTGGGGACCGCCGGCAGCCTCGCCCCCGGCCCGCGCGTCGACCTCACCGGCTACGTCCTGCTGCCCGCGCCGGCCGAGCCGCACGCCCACTGCGACACCGCGCTCACCGCCGACCTCGGCGGCCCGCTCGCCTTCGGCGCCGAGGACGTCCAGCGGCGCACGACCGAGGCGGCCCTGCTGCAGCTGGGCCACGGCGCGACGGCGGTGCGCTCGCACGTGCGCATCGGCGACGTCCAGGGCCTGCGCTCCCTGGAGGCCGTGCTGCAGGCCCGGCGCGCCCTGGCCGGGCTCACCGAGCTCAGCGCCGTCGCCGTCCCCCGGCTGCTGACGGGCACGGCCGGTGCCGACGGGCTGGCCATGCTGCGGGACGCGGTCGAGATGGGCGCCACGGTCGTCGGCGGCTGCCCGGACCTCGACCCCGATCCCACCGGCTACGCCGAGGCCGTCCTGGCCATCGCCGCCGAGCACGACTGCGCCGTCGACCTGCACACCGACGGTGACGACCCCGCGCGCCTGGCCCGGCTCGCCGCCATGGCCGGCGGGCTGCGCCCGGGCGTCACGTTCGGGCCCTGCGCGGGTCTGGCCCGGCTCCCCCAGGACCAGGCCCTGCGGGCGGGCCACCGGCTGGCCGCGGCCGGCGTGACCGTCGTCTGCCTGCCCCAGGGCGCCTGCGGCGTCCTGGGCGGCGGGCGGGGCACCTGGTGCGCCCCGGTGCGGCTGCTGCGGGCGGCGGGCGTGAAGGTGGCCGCGGGCAGCGGCTCCCTGCGCGACGCCGCCAACCCCGTCGGGCGCGGGGACCCCCTGGAGGCCGCGTACCTGCTGGCCTCGCACGGCGAGCTCGGCCCCGACCAGGCGTACGAGGCGGTGAGCGGGCGGGCCCGCGCGGCGATGGGGCTGCCGGAGGTGCGGGTGGAGGCCGGCTTCCCGGCGGAGCTGCTGGCGGTGCGCGGCGGCGGGATCGCGGGCGTGCTCTCGCTGGGCTACAGCCGCCTCGTGGTCCACCGCGGCCGCGTGGTGGCCCGTACGAGCGCGGTGCGGGAGTACGGCGACGTGCAGGCCGACGCCCCGTCGCCGGCTGCCCTGGACCTGCCCCGCCAGTCACCGCGCGGCGGGGATCCGGAGCGCTGACCGTCGGCGTACGGTCGGATCATGCGCATTGTCATCGCTGGAGGACACGGTCAGATCGCGCTGCGGCTGGAGCGGCTGCTCGCCGGGCGCGGTGACGAGGTGGCGGGCATCGTCCGCCGCCCGGGACAGGCGGGGGACCTGCTGGCGGCCGGCGCGGAACCGGTCGTGGCGGACCTGGAGACGGCCTCCGTCGGGGACGTCGCCCGTCACCTGGAGGGTGCCGACGCCGCCGTCTTCGCGGCCGGCGCGGGCCCGGGCAGCGGCGTCGAGCGCAAGGACACCGTGGACCGCGCGGCCGCCGCCCTCTTCGCCGACGCGGCGGAGGCGGCCGGGGTCCGGCGCTTCCTGATCGTCTCGTCGATGGGGGCCGACCGCGAGCCGCAGCCCGGCACGGACCCGGTCTTCGCCGCCTACCTGCGCGCCAAGGGCGCCGCGGACGCGGACGTCCGCTCCCGGCCCGGCCTCGACTGGACCGTCCTGCGCCCGGGCAGGCTGACCAACGAGCCGGGCACGGGCCGCGTGGAGCTGTCGGCGGGCAGTACGGGCCGCGGCGACGTGTCCCGCGACGACGTGGCGGCGGTGCTGGCGGCCCTGCTGGACGAGCCGGGGACGGCCGGCCGGACCCTGGAGCTGATCGGCGGCGACACGCCGGTCACGGAGGCGGTGAAGGCGGTGGCGGACTAGCCGCCGGGCCCGCGGAGAACCGGCTGCGAAAAGCTCGCGGAAAGCGCGGGAAAACGAAAGAAGCCCCTGACCTTTGCAGGTCAGGGGCCTCGTTCCGTGGCGGCGCCAGGATTCGAACCTGGGTAGGCTAAGCCGACGGATTTACAGTCCGCTCCCATTGGCCACTCGGGCACACCGCCATGGGTGGTCGCCTCGGCCGCTCTTTCGAGCCGCTCCGGGGCAACGACGTAAACCATACCCGATGACCTGGGGTGGTCCGCCACTCGGTTCACAGCGCCTCGATGCGCCCCCGGGTGACTAGGCTGGCCGACGCGGCCCCGGCCGCACTCCCCTGATGGATCTACGTACGAGGAGCCAACTCAATATGGCCGACTCCAGTTTCGACATCGTCTCGAAGGTCGAGCGGCAGGAGGTCGACAACGCCCTCAACCAGGCCGCCAAGGAGATCTCGCAGCGCTACGACTTCAAGGGCGTCGGCGCCTCGATCGAGTGGTCGGGCGAGAAGATCGAGATGCGCGCCAACGCCGAGGAGCGGGTCAAGGCGGTTCTCGACATCTTCCAGTCCAAGCTGATCAAGCGCGGCATCTCCCTGAAGGCTCTGGACGCCGGCGAGCCGCAGCCCTCCGGCAAGGAGTACAAGCTCTTCGCGACGATCGTGGAGGGCATCTCCCAGGAGAACGCGAAGAAGGTCGCCAAGATCATCCGCGACGAGGGCCCCAAGGGCGTCAAGGCCCAGGTCCAGGGCGACGAGCTCCGCGTCTCCTCCAAGAGCCGCGACGACCTGCAGGCCGTCCAGCAGCTGCTCAAGGGCAAGGACCTGGACTTCGCCGTCCAGTTCGTGAACTACCGCTAGGCGCGCGGACCCACAACGCACGAGGCCGGGAACTTTCGTTCCCGGCCTCGTGCGTTGCTGCTTTCCGGCGGTCAGCGCGTGGCGAACGGCCGGTCGGACGGGACGATTTCGCGGCCCAGCGGCATCAACGAGACCGGGATCAGCTTGAAGTTGGCGATGCCCAGCGGGATGCCGATGATGGTCACGCACAGGGCGATGCCCGTGACGATGTGCCCGAGCGCCAGCCACCAGCCCGCGAAGACGAACCAGATGACGTTGCCGATGAGGGAGCCCGCGCCCGCGTCGCGGCGTTCGACCGTCGTCCGGCCGAAGGGCCACAGGGCGTACGAAGCGATGCGGAACGACGCGATGCCGAACGGGATGGTGACGATCAGGATGCAGCAGATGATGCCGGCCACGACGTAGCCGAGCGCCATCCAGAGGCCGCAGAGGACCAGCCAGACGATGTTCAGGATGAACCTCATGATGATTAGCCTCCCACGCGACCGGTTCTCCGACCACTGAGACGCCGGGACCTTGATCGGCGGTTGCGCGCCCGTGCCGCCCGGAACCCTGATCGGGCCCCTAAGGGAGCGCTCGGGGTGGTGCGGGACGGCCCCGGGCGAGTGGCCGTGAGGGCCCGGGGCGAAGCGTGTTCGGACGGTAGGGTCCCCCCATGGACATGCCTCCTGATAGTCGGCTCGGCCTGGACATCAAGCGCGCCGAGCACGCCCTCATGTCCGCCAAGAGCGGCGCGGTCAAGGCAGCCGACCTGACGGTCGCCCAGTACGCGGCCCTGCTGGCCCTCGCACAGAACCCGGGCATGTCCGCCGCGGCGCTGGCCCGCGCCTGTCTGGTCACCCCGCAGGCCATGACGGCCGTCCTCAAGAACCTGGAGGGACGCGGCCTCATCGAGCGGTCGGCGCACCCCTGGCACCAGAAGATGCTGGAGACGCGGCTGACCGACGCCGGGCGGCAGGCCGTCGAGCTCGCCGACCGGCAGGCGGTGCGGATCGAGCGCCGGCTGGCCGACGCCTTCACCGAGGAGGAGCGCGACAGCCTCCGCGCCCTGCTGGCGCGCTGCGTCCAGGCCATCCGCAGCGACGGCTGAGAGGGGACCCCTCGTCCCTCGCCCGAACGGCCCACTCCTGCGCGCGGTGCGGCGTTCCCTGTGGTCAGGGTGGGTGGTCCAGCCCTTTCGACCGGGCCGACGACTAGGACGAGGAGCTCCCATGCGCGCACACCGAACGACCCGCGGTGCCGTGGCCGTCATCGCCGCGGCCCTGGCGCTCACCCCGGCCGTGACCGGCACCGCCGACGCGGCGGCACCGAAGGACACCGACGTCGAGACCTGCATCGAGGGCGGCGGCTTCCCCAACGTCGTCCTCGCCCCGGGGGGCGTCCTGTCCTCCGGGCTCAAGGTGGTCTGTGAGGGCGGGAAGTACAACGGGCAGCCCATTCCCGACCGCCGCCTCACCTGACCCCGCAGCGGCCCCGTCCGGCCCCCTCTCCCCTGCCGCTACCCTCTGCCCCCCCGGGGGGACGTGAGGGGACTGCGGGCGGTCAGAGGTTGCGGTTGCCCGCCATCTGCTCCAGGCGGCTGATGCGCTCCCCCATCGGCGGGTGCGTGGAGAAGAGCTTCGACATGCCCGCCCCCGCCCGGAACGGGTTCGCGATCATCATGTGGCTCGCCGTCTCCAGCCGCGGCTCCGGCGGCAGCGGCAGCCGCTGCGTACCGGCCTCCAGCTTGCGCAGGGCGGAGGCGAGGGCGAGGGGGTCGCCGGTGAGGCGGGCGCCGGAGGCGTCGGCCTCGTACTCGCGGGAGCGGCTGACGGCCAGCTGGATGAGGGAGGCGGCCACGGGGCCGAGGATCATCACCATGATCATGCCGATGATGCCGGGGCCCTCGTCGTCGTCGGAACGGCCGACCGGGATCAGCCAGGCGAAGTTCACGAGGAACATCACCACCGAGGCGAGCGCGCCCGCCACCGACGAGATGAGGATGTCGCGGTTGTAGACGTGGCTGAGCTCGTGGCCGATGACGCCGCGCAGCTCGCGCTCGTCCAGCAGGCGCAGGATGCCCTCGGTGCAGCAGACGGCTGCGTTGCGCGGGTTGCGGCCCGTGGCGAAGGCGTTGGGGGCCTCCGTCGGGGAGATGTAGAGGCGGGGCATGGGCTGGCGGGCGGTGGTGGAGAGCTCGCGGACCATGCGGTAGAGCTGGGGGGCCTCGAACTCGCTGACCGGCCGGGCCCGCATCGCCCGCAGGGCGAGCTTGTCGCTGTTCCAGTAGGCGTAGGCGTTGGTGCCGAGCGCCACCAGGACCGCGATGATCAGGCCCGTACGCCCGAACAGGCTGCCGATGACGATGATGAGCGCGGACAGGCCCCCGAGGAGCACGGCTGTCCTGAGCCCGTTGTGCCGGCGGTGCACGGTACGCCCTCCAAATGGTGCAGCAGGGGAACCCTTGAACCAGTGGAACCTTTCGAACTGGTCAACGCCAGACGAGGGCCGCTAGTTCCCTTGTGCACGCGGACCGGAGCCGTGCCATTCGGGTGACGCGGCTCCGGCGGGCGGCTACAGCAGCGCCTGCGAGGCGAAGCGAAGGACCAGTTGGGGGGCGCCGGAGAGGACCACGCCCAGGACGGCGGCCAGGGCGATGGCCGCGGTGAGCGGCGCGGGGACGTGCAGCCGCGGCTGTGCGGCGCGCTCGCCGCCCTCGGCGGCCGCCTCCGTGCCGTGCGCGCCTTCTGCGCCCTCTGCGTCCTCCGCGCGGCGGAAGAGGACCGCCGTCCACTGCAGGTAGTAGTAGAGCGCGATCACGACGTTGAGCGCCATGACGACCGCCAGCCAGCCCAGCCCCGCGTCGACCGCGGCCGAGAAGACCGTGACCTTGGCGAAGAGGCCGATGATGCCCGGCGGCAGGCCCGCCAGGCAGAGCAGGAAGAAGCCGAGGGCGAGGGCGGCGAGCGGGCTGCGGTGGTACAGGCCGCGGTAGTCGGTGATGCGGTTGTCCGGGCTCGTGCGGGCGACGAGGGCGGCGACCGCGAAGGCGCCGAGGTTCACGGCGGCGTACATCAGGGCGTACGCGACGGTGGAGCCGATGGCGTGGCCGGACTCGTCGGCGTAGCCGGCGGCGGCGATCGGGACGAGGAGGTAGCCCGCCTGGCCGACGGAGGACCAGGCCAGCAGGCGTACGGCGCTGTGCCGGCGCTCGGGGCGCTGGCGGAGGGCGGCGACGTTGCCCGCGGTCATGGTGAGCGCGGCGAGGACGGCGAGGGCGGGGGCCCACACGTCGGAGTACGAGGGGAAGGCGACGACGGTCACCAGGATGAGGCCGGTGAAACCGACGGCCTTGCCGATGACCGACAGGTAGGCGGCGACCGGCAGCGGTGCGCCCACGTAGGTGTCGGGTACCCAGAAGTGGAAGGGGGCGGCGGCGGTCTTGAAGGCGAAGCCGACCAGGGTCAGCGCGACGCCGGCCCGGGCGAGGACGGCCAGGCGCGGGTCGACGTCGGCGATGCCGTCGGCGACCTGGGTCAGGTGCAGGGTGCCGGTGGCCGCGTAGACGAAGCTGACGCCGAGGAGGGTGACCGCGGTCGCGGTGACCGAGGAGAGGAAGAACTTCAGCGCCGCCTCGGCGGAGCGCGCGTCGCCGCGCCGCAGGCCGACGAGGGCGAAGGCGGGCAGCGAGGCCACTTCGAGGGCCACGACGAGCGTGGCGAGGTCGCGGGAGGCGGGCAGCAGGGCGGCGCCGGCCGCGGAGGACAGCAGCAGGAACCAGAATTCGCCCGCGGGAAGTTTGAGATCGGCGATCGTGTGAACGGACAGAAGCGCCGTCAGCAGGGCACCGCCGAGCACCAGGAGCTGGATGACGAGCGTGAAGTGGTCGGCCGTGTAGCTGCAGGCGTTGCCGGCGTCCGTGGCCGTGAGACAGAAGGTGGAGCGGTCGCCGTCCAGCAGGGGCAGCAGGGACAGCGCGGCCAGGGCGAGGCCGGCCACGGCGATCCATCCGAGCACCGGCTTGCGGTTCTCGGGGAGGAAGAGGTCGGCCACCAGGATCACCAGGGCCACGACGGCCGCGACGGTGGGCGGGGCGATGGCGAGCCAGTCGACGGACTGGACCAGGGAGCCCATCACTTGCCTCCTGCGAGGAGCTGCTGAACGGCCGGGTCGGTGAGGCCGAGGAGGGCCGCGGGCCAGAGTCCGGCGAGGACGGTGAGGACGACGAGCGGGGTCCAGGCGGCGAACTCGTAGCTCCGGACGTCGGCGAACGGGCCGGGCCCGGAGGGGGCGGTGGCGGGCGTCACGCCGTCCCCGTCGCCGTCGCCGCCCATGCACACCCGGCGCACGACGACGAGCAGGTAGGCGGCCGTCAGCAGCGTTCCGAAGCCGGCCAGGGCCATGAACGTGAGGAACGCGGGGCGGCTGAGCCCGTCGGCGGGGCGGAACGAGGCGAACATCGCGAGCATCTCGCCCCAGAACCCGGCGAGGCCGGGCAGTCCCAGGGAGGCGACGGCGCCGAAGGCGAGGAGCCCGCCGAGGCGCGGGGCGCGGCCGTAGAGGGCAGCGCCGGTGGTGCCGGAGAGGCTGTCGAGATCGCTGGTGCCGTAGCGGTCCTTGATGGCGCCGACGAGGAAGAAGAGGAGGCCGGTGATCAGGCCGTGGGCGATGTTGGCGAAGAGCGCGCCGTTCACGCCGGTGGGGGTGAGGGTGGCGATGCCCAGGAGCACGAAGCCCATGTGGCCGACGGACGAGTAGGCGATCAGGCGCTTGAGGTCGCCCTTGGCGCCGGAGCGCGCGAGGGCGAGGCAGACCAGGGAGCCGTAGACGATGCCGACGGCCGCGAAGGCGGCGAGGTAGGGCGCGAAGGTGTGCGCGCCGTCCGGCGTGATCGGCAGGACGATGCGGACGAATCCGTACGTGCCCATCTTCAGCAGCACGCCTGCCAGGAGCACCGAGCCGACGGTCGGGGCGGCGGTGTGGGCGTCGGGCAGCCAGCTGTGCAGGGGCCACATCGGGGCCTTGACGGCCAGGCCCACGCCGATGGCCACGACGGCGATGAGCTGCGTGGTGTGACTGAGCGACGACCCGTTGTCAGTGGCGAGTGCCACCATGTCGAACGTGCCGCCCTTGATGCCGATGAGGAGGAGGCCGAGCAGCATCACGACGGAGCCGAGCAGCGTGTAGAGGATGAAGCGCCACGCGGCGCGCTCACGGCCCTCGCCGCCCCAGCGGGCGATGAGGAAGTACATCGGGATGAGCACCATCTCGAACGCCAGGAAGAACAGCATCAGGTCGAGGACGGCGAAGGTCGCGAGGGTGCCGGCCTCCAGGACGAGGAGCAGCGCGACGAATGCCTTCGGGGACGGGCCCGCGGGCATGCGGTGGTAGCTGTACAGCGCGCAGAGGAAGGTCAGCAGCGCGGTCAGGACGAGGAGGGGGAGCGAGACGCCGTCCACGCCGAGGTGGATCCGGATGCCGAGGGCGGGGATCCAGCTGACGTCGGTGGTCGCCTGCATGCGTGCCGGGCGGTCGTGGTCGAAGCCGGCGGCGAGGGCGACGGAGAGGGCGAGCACGGCGCCCGTGACGGTGACGCCGTGCCGGAGCACGGCCTGCTCGGGGCTCTTGCCCTTCAGGCCGGGCGGGGCCGGGAGCAGGGCGGCGACGGCTCCGACGAGGGGGACGACGACGATCGCAGCGAGGAGGATCTGCATGACGGTATGACTCACGGTCAGGCTCCGGTGGCTACGAGAACGGCGGCGACGGCCAGGACGACGGAGCCGGCGAGCAGGGCGCTGAGGTAGGTCTGCACGTTGCCGGTCTGGGCGCGGCGGACGGCCGCGCCGAGCAGGCCGGGGGCGGCGCCCGCACCGCGCACGTACGCCTCGACGACCTCGCGGTCGAGGAAGCGGGCGAGGCCGGCGGCGCCGCGCACGGGCCGGACGAAGAGTGCGGAGTAGACGGCGTCGAGGTGGAAGCCGCTGACCGCGTGGCGGTGCAGGGGGCCGAGCAGCAGCCTGCTCGGATCGCCGGGGTCGCAGGCGGCGGCGATGCCGCCGTACGCCTGCTCGTGGGTGGCGATGGCCTCGATCTCGGAGACGGCGGGGGCCGCTGCCGGGTCGGCGGCCACGGCGCCCAGGGGGGCCCGGGCGGTGGCAGCGGCGGTCTTGCGCCAGGCGGCGTACATGACGATCACGCCGGCGAGCGCGCAGCCGGTGGAGAGGGCGGAGGTGGTGAGCGTCGGGGTCAGCGAGCCCCCGTCGAACCAGGCGGGCAGCTTCCACGCGGCCAGGCCGAAGGCGAGGGTCGGGAGGAAGAGGACCCACAGGACGGCGTTCATGGCGAGCGGCTCGCGGCCGTGGCCGGTGGCCTCGGTGCCCTTGCCGTGGAAGGCGAGCAGCCACAGGCGGGTGGCGTAGCCGGCGGTGAGGAGGGCGGTGACGAGGCCGGCGATCAGGACGGTCCAGCCCGCCGCGACGGGGATGCCGTGCCCGTCGCCCTGGGCGGCGTGCTCGGCGGCGCCGAGCACGGCCTCCTTGGAGAAGAAGCCGCTGAAGGGAGGGATCGCGGCGAGGGCCAGCAGACCGGCGGTCATCGTCCAGTAGGCGTCGGGGATGCGCTTGGCGAGGCCGTTCATGCGGGCCATCGCGGCCAGCGAGTTCGTCCCCGCCGCGTGGATGATCACGCCTGCGCCGAGGAAGAGGAGGGCCTTGAACGCGCCGTGCGAGATGAGGTGGAAGACGGCTGCGCCGCGGTCGCCGACGGCCAGGGCTCCGGTCATGTAGCCGAGCTGGCCGACGGTGGAGTAGGCGAGGACGCGCTTGATGTCGTCCTGGGCCAGGGCGGCGAGCGCCGAGCCGACCATCGTGACGGCGGCCATGACGGCGAGCACGACCAGCGCCGCCGTGGAGGCGGCGAAGACGGGGAGGAGCCGGGCGACGACGTACACGCCGGCCGCGACCATCGTCGCGGCGTGGATCAGCGCGGACACCGGGGTGGGGCCGGCCATGGCGTCGGGCAGCCAGGTGTGCAGCGGGAACTGCGCGGACTTGCCCGCGACGCCGGCCAGGAGCAGCAGGGCGACGAGCGTGGGGTGGTCGATGCCGCCGGAGACGGCGGCGGTGAGGATGCCGTTGATCCGGAACGTTCCGGCGTCGGCGGCCAGCGCGAAGATGCCGATCAGGAAGGGGACGTCGCCGAGCTTGGTGACCAGGAACGCCTTGAGGGAGGCGGCCCGGGCGGCCTCGGTCTCCCAGTAGTGGCCGACGAGGAAGTACGAGCAGATGCCCATGATCTCCCAGCCGACCAGCAGCACCATCAGGTCGCCGGAGTAGACGACGAGCAGCATCGCGGAGGTGAAGAGGGAGACGAGGGCCGCGTAGGAGGGGTAGCGGGGGTCGTCGCGCAGGTAGGCGGTCGAGTACAGCTGCACGCAGGTCGCGACGGTGCCGACGAGCACGGCGACCAGGACGGCGAAGCCGTCGAGGTGCAGGGCGAGGTCGATGGGAACGGACCCGGTGGGGGTGAGCCGGGTGGCGGCGTCGATGGCGGCCGCGCCACCGCCCCCGCCCTGCCGCCAGGCCACGACGGCGGCCAGGACGGCGGCGGCGAACGTGGGCAGCACGGCCAGGGGCCGGACGAAGCCGGGGGCGCGGCGGCCCGTCAGCAGTCCGGCGACGGCGCCGAGGAACGGCAGGAGGGGGACGAGTACGGCGGTGGTCGTGGTGCTCACGCGGCGGCCTCCGCCTTCTGCTCACGGTCGGCGGGTTCGGTCGCTGCGTCCGGCGCCGTCTCGCCGAGGTCGCGGAGCCGGTCGATGTCGGCGGTGCCGCGGTTGCGGTAGACGAGCAGGACGATCGCCAGGCCGATGCCGATCTCGGCGGCGGCGATGGCGATGGTGAAGAGGGTGAGGGCCTGGCCCGCGTGGAGCTCGTCGCGCAGCCACACGTCGAAGGCGACGAGGTTGAGGTTGACGGCGTTGAGCATCAGCTCGACGGACATCAGGACGAGGATCGCGTTGCGCCGGGCGAGGACGCCGTAGAGGCCCACGCAGAAGAGGAGGGCGGCGAGGACGGCCGGGTAGACGAGATGCATCAGTGCTCCTCGTTCTTCCTGCGGGACAGGACGATCGCGCCGACGAGCGCGGCGAGCAGCAGCACGGACAGCGCCTCGAACGGCAGCACCCAGTGCCGGAAGAGGATCTCTCCGGAGACCTTCGTGGTGCCCTGCGGCGCGCCGTCGAGGTCGATCCAGGTCGCGCGGAAGGCGTCGACGACCACCCAGACGAGCGACGCCGCCGCCGCTGCGGCCACGGCGAGGGCGGCCCAGCGGTTGCCGGAGTCCGCGTCCGGGGAGCGGCCGATGGGGGCCTTGGTGAGCATGAGCCCGAAGAGGAGGAGGACCACGACGGAGCCGACGTAGATCAGGACCTGCACCCAGGCGATGAACTCCGCCGTCAGCAGGAGGTACTCCACGGCGAGCCCGCCGAGCGCCACCACCAGCCACAGGGCGGCGTGCACCAGCTGCCGGGTGGTCACGCTGACGACGGCCGCGCCGAGGGTGACGATGCCGACCAGCAGGAAGGCGATCTCGACGCCGGTCGGGGAGAGGAAGCCGTGCGCGTGCGGGTTCGCGGCGAGCACGGTGGTGGCGATTCCGGTGCCGGATCCGGTGCCGGTCATGCCTCTCCCTCCTGTTCCTTGGCCTGCGCCTGTTCCTGTTCCTGGGCCAGTGCGGCCAGCTTCTCGGCCGTCTTGCGGGCCGCCGCGATCTCCTTCGGCTCCTCGGCCGCCGGGTCGAGCGCGGGCGGCTCCGGCACGGTCCACATCCACTCGCGGAGCTTGTCCCGCTCGTGGGTCAGCTCGTGGATGTCCGTCTCGGCGTACTCGAACTCCGGCGACCAGAACAGCGCGTCGAAGGGGCACACCTCGATGCAGATGCCGCAGTACATGCACAGCGCGAAGTCGATCGCGAAGCGGTCGAGGACGTTGCGGCTGCGTTCGCGGCCGCCGGGGGTGGCGGCGGGCACCGTCTCCTTGTGGGAGTCGATGTAGATGCACCAGTCGGGGCACTCGCGGGCGCACAGCATGCACACCGTGCAGTTCTCCTCGAACAGCCCGATGACGCCGCGCGTGCGGGGCGGCAGCTCGGGCTGGACGTCGGGGTACTGCGCGGTGACCGAGCGGCGGGTCATCGTGCGCAGGGTGACGGCCAGGCCCTTGGCCAGGCCGGAGCCGGGGATGGGCATTACTGGGTCACCACCTTGACGACGCCGGTCAGCGCGATCTGCGCGAGGGCGAGCGGAATGAGGACGGTCCAGGCCAGCTTCTGCAGCTGGTCCTCGCGCAGGCGGGGGTAGCTCACGCGCAGCCAGATCACGACGAAGGCCAGCACCGCCGTCTTGAGCAGCGTCCACAGCCAGCCGAGGCCGTCGGCCCCGAAGGGGCCGTGCCACCCGCCGAGGAAGAGGACGGTCGTCAGGCCGCAGAGGACGACGATGCCCGCGTACTCGGAGAGGAGGAACATCGCGAAGCGCAGACCCGTGTACTCGGTGTACGCGCCGAAGATGATCTCCGAGTCGGCGACGGGCATGTCGAACGGCGGGCGCTGCAGCTCGGCGAGGCCGGCCGTGAAGAAGACGAGCCCGCCGACGATCTGCCACGGCACCCACCACCAGTGGAACGCGTCCACGATGCCCGGCAGCGAGACGGTGCCCGCGGCCATGGCCACCGAGGCGGCCGTGAGCACCATCGGCAGCTCGTACGCCAGCAGCTGGGCGGCGGTCCGCAGGCCGCCGAGCAGCGAGAACTTGTTCGCGGAGGCCCAGCCGGCCATCAGCGAGCCGAGGACGCCGACGCCCATGACGGCGAGGACGAAGAAGATGCCGGCGTCGACGAACTGGCCGACCGCGTTGCCGGGGCCGACCGGGATCGCGACGAGTACGAGGAGGTACGGGAGCAGCGCCACGGCGGGTGCGAGCTGGAAGACCTTGCGGTCCGCGCCCGCGGGCACGATGTCTTCCTTCTGCGCGAACTTCACGCCGTCCGCGACGAGCTGCGCCCAGCCGTGGAACCCACCGGCGTACATGGGGCCGAGGCGGCCCTGCATGTGGGCCATGACCTTGTGCTCGGTCTGCCCGATGACGAGCGGCAGCACGAGGAAGACGACGAAGACGGCCAGCAGCCGCAGCACGACGTCGAGAGTGTCGCTGCTCATGCGGGCTCGCCTCCGGCGGGGTCGGTGTCGTCGTTCTCGGCCTCACCGGCGGGCTGCCGCCCGGGCACGCCGGGCTTTTCGGCCGCCGTCTCGGCAGACGCGTCGGGCACCGCCGGGCTGCGCCGCGGGGGCTCAGCGCCGTCGCGGCGGGAAGCATTGGGCTCGGCAGCCGATGCCGGCGTGGCCGGCTGCTCGGCGTCGGCCGCCGCCCCGGCAGGCGCGTCGGGCGCCACCGGGCTGCGCCGCGGGGGCTCAGCGCCGTCGCGGCGGGAAGCACCGGACTCGGCAGCCGATGCCGGCGTAGCCGGCTGCTCGGCAGCGGGGGCCGTCTCGGCAGGTGCGTCGGGCACCGCCGGGCTGCGCCGCGGGGGCTCAGCGCCGTCGCGGCGGGAAGCATTGGGCTCGGCAGCCGGTGCCGGCGTGGCCGGCTGCTCGGCTGCGTCGGGGGTCGGCTTTGCCGGGCTTTCGTCGAAGGCCGGGCGCGCGTGGTGCCAGGGGGCGTCGGACGAGCGCGGGGCCGGGCGCGTCGGGGCTGCGGGCTGGTCGCCCGTCCCCGCTCCCTGGCTCGCCGAACCGTCGGCCGCCGAGCGGGTACGGCGCGGCGCGGGCTCAGCAGCCTGGCTCGCCGAGCCGTCCGCGGCACTGCGCGTGCGACGCGGCGCCGGAGCGGCACCCTCCGCCTGGCTCGCCGAGCCGTCCGCGGCACTGC
>NZ_JAIXMK010000088.1:0-46136 GCF_020328095.1 Streptomyces sichuanensis | reverse complement strand
CCGGCGGAGCACCACGGCCGGCGGCCGCGGCGCCGCGCCCGGGCGCGGCCAGCGGTCCGCCCCCGCCCGCCCGCGCGAGCTCGACGCCAAGATCGAGGAGCGCAACCGGGAGCGGCACAACAAGCCGCAGATCAAGACGCCCAAGACCTTCCCGGGCGCCGAGCAGGAGGGTGAGCGCCTGCAGAAGGTGCTCGCCCGGGCCGGCATGGGCTCGCGCCGCGCGTGCGAAGAGCTGATCGAGATGGCCCGCGTCGAGGTCAACGGCCGGATCGTCACCGAGCAGGGCCTGCGCGTCGACCCCGAGAAGGACGAGATCAAGGTCGACGGCCTGACCGTCGCCACCCAGTCCTACCTCTTCTTCGCGCTCAACAAGCCCGCCGGCGTCGTCTCCACCATGGAGGACCCGGACGGCCGCCAGTGCCTCGGCGACTACGTCACCAACCGCGAGACGCGCCTGTTCCACGTCGGCCGGCTCGACACGGAGACCGAGGGCATCATCCTGCTCACCAACCACGGTGAGCTGGCCCACCGCCTGACGCACCCGCGGTACGGCGTGCAGAAGACGTACCTGGCCGCCATCACCGGGCCGCTGCCGCGCGACATCGGCAAGCAGCTCAAGAGCGGCATCGAGTTGGAGGACGGCTGGGCCCGCGCGGACAACTTCCGCGTCATCCAGCAGACCGGCAAGAACTACCTGGTCGAGGTCACCCTCCACGAGGGCCGCAAGCACATCGTCCGCCGCATGCTGGCCGAGGCCGGCTTCCCGGTCGAGAAGCTCGTCCGCACGGCCTTCGGCCCGATCTCCCTGGGCGACCAGAAGTCCGGCTGGCTGCGCCGCCTGACCAACACCGAGGTCGGCATGCTCATGCGCGAGGTCGACCTGTAGGACCCGTCTGCTCGTGGGACCCTCCGCCGGACGGGCTGCGCGCCGCAGCCCGTCCGACGGCCTACGACCAGACGGCCAGGCCCGTGGCCCGGCCCTCCTCGTCGCGCTGGATCTCCATCATCCCGTCGACCGCGTCGCGGGTGATGCGCCCGAACACGTGAGGGAAGAGGACGTCCGGGGCGACCCCGGGCGGCGGGGCCGGCGCGGCGGCCTCCCAGCGGACCATCACGTCCAGCTTGTGCTCGTCGATCAGCAGGGCCATCAGCGGGCCCGGCACGTCCCGGTAGAACGCCGTCGCCACCGCGAGCGTGGTCGCCTCGTCGGGGGAGCAGTGGACGAAGCCCTCCTCGGCGAGGGACGCGGGGGAGTAGGGGCGGTCCGGCACGGCCAGCCAGTCGTCCAGGGGCACCACATGAAAGATCATGAGCACGGTTCTACCCGACGAGGGCCCCGCCCGTCCCGGGCGGCGGGCTGACTAGGCTGGGGCCGTGAGAACCGCCCTTGTCATCGGAACCGGACTGATCGGCACGTCCGTCGCCCTCGCCCTGGCCGGCCGCGGCATCCAGGTGCACCTGATGGACCACGACCCCGCCCAGGCCCGTACGGCCGCCGCCCGCGGCGCCGGCACGGACCAGGCCCCCGAGGGGCCCGTGGACCTCGCCGTCGTCGCCGTACCGCCCGCGCACGTCGCCGGCACCCTGGCGAAGGCGATCGGGGCCGGCTTCGCCCGCGCCTATCTGGACGTCGCCAGCGTCAAGGGCGGCCCGCGCCGCGAGCTGGAGGAGCTCGGCTGCGACCTCAGCGGGTACCTCGGCACCCACCCGATGGCCGGCCGGGAGCGCTCCGGCCCCCTGGCCGCCACAGCCGACCTCTTCGAGGGCCGGCCCTGGGTGCTCACCCCCACCCCGGCGACCGACACCGAGGTCCTCAACATCGCTCTCGAACTCGTCGCCCTGTGCCGTGCGGTCCCCGTCGTCATGGACGCCGACGCCCACGACCGGGCCGTCGCGCTCGTCTCGCACACCCCCCAGCTGCTCTCCAGCATGGTCGCCGCCCGCCTGAAGGAGGCCGACGAGACGGCCGTGCGCCTGTGCGGCCAGGGCATCCGCGACGTGACCCGCATCGCGGCCTCCGACCCGCGCATGTGGATCGACATCCTCTCCGCCAACCCCGGGCCCGTCGCCGACGTCCTGGCGGCCGTCGCGGCCGACCTCGACGAGACCGTGCGGGCCCTGCGCGCCCTGGACTCCTCGGACGAGGACCAGCGCATCGGCGGCGCGGCGGGCATCGAGGACGTGCTGCGGCGCGGCAACGCAGGCCGCTCCCGGGTCCCCGGCAAGCACGGCGCGGCCCCGGCGGCCTACGAGAGCGTGACCGTCCTCATCGGCGACCAGCCCGGCGAGCTGGCCCGGATCTTCGCCGACGCCGGCCGGGCCGGCGTCAACGTCGAGGACGTCCGCATCGAGCACGCCACCGGCCAGCAGGCCGGTCTGATCCAGCTGATGGTCGAGCCCTCGGCCGTCGCCGGGCTGACCGCGACCCTGCGCGACCAGGGCTGGGCGGTGCGCCAGTAGCCGCCGGAACCGCACGGCTGCGCGGGGCGGTCCGGTGAGCCAGTAACCTTGGGTGGGCCTGATAGGGCCCGTACGCCCCCGCCCCGTGCACAAGGAAGGTCTCAGACACCGTGGAAACCGCCGCCCGGACCGCCCCGGCAGCTGTCATCGTCGGCATCGACGGCCCTTCCGGCACGGGCAAGTCCAGCACTTCCAAGGCCGTGGCCGCCAAGCTCGGCCTGCGCTACCTGGACACCGGCGCCCAGTACCGGGCGATCACCTGGTGGATGCTGAGCAACGGCATCGACGTCGACGACGCCGCGGCCGTGGCCGACGCCGCCGCCAAGCCGGAGATCGTCTCCGGCACCGACCCGTCCGCGCCGACCATCGCGGTCGACGGTGCCGACGCCGCGGCGCCCATCCGCACCCAGGAGGTCACCGCCGCGGTCAGCGCCGTCAGCGCGGTGCCGGAGGTGCGCACCCGGCTGACCGAGCTGCAGCGGGCCATCGCCGCCGAGGCCCCGCACGGCATCGTCGTCGAGGGCCGGGACATCGGCACCACCGTCCTGCCGGACGCCGACCTCAAGATCTACCTGACGGCTTCGCCCGAGGCGCGCGCCGCCCGCCGCAGCGGCGAGCTCAAGGGCAAGGAGGCCGCCGACCTGGCCGCCACCCAGGCCGCGCTGGTCAAGCGGGACGCCGCCGACTCCGGCCGCAAGACCTCCCCGCTGGCCAAGGCCGCCGACGCGATCGAGGTGGACACCACCGAGCTCACGCTGGACCAGGTCATCGAGTGCGTGGTCACGCTCGTAGAGGAGAAGCGGTCGGCGTGACCTCCTCCGGTGCCGCCGTCGGGCGGCGGATCGGCATCGGCCTGATGTACGGGCTGTGGAAGCCGCGTGTGCTGGGCGCCTGGCGGGTGCCCGCCACGGGGCCCTGCATCCTGGCCGTCAACCACACCCACAACATCGACGGCCCGATGCTGATGGGCACCGCGCCGCGGCCCGTGCACTTCCTGGTCAAGAAGGAGGCGTTCGTGGGCCCGCTCGGGCCCTTCCTGCGCTCCATCGGCCAGCTGGAGGTGGACCGCACGGGCGCCGACCGCAACGCCGTCACGGGCGCGCTGGAGGTCCTGCAGCGGGGCGACGTGCTCGGGATCTTCCCCGAGGGCACCCGCGGCGAGGGCGACTTCGCCTCGCTCCGCGCGGGCCTGGCCTACTTCGCCCTGCGGTCCGGGGCCCCGGTCGTGCCGGTGGCCGTCCTGGGCAGCGGCGACCGGCGAGGACGCGTCCTGAAGGGGCTGCCGCCGCTGCGCAGCGGGGTGGACGTGGTCTTCGGGGACCCCTTCGAGGCCGGCGACGGCAGCGGCAGGAGGACCCGCAAGGCGCTGGACGAGGCGACCGTGCGCATCCAGGAGCACCTGGGCGCGCACCTGGCGGACGCCAAGCGGCTGACCGGCCGCTGAACGAGACTTGAGTAGCGGCCCGCAGAGGCGGTCCGCCGATGACGAAGAACGAGGAATTGACTTCATGAACGACCAGATCCACTCCGGCGACGAGCACGGTGAGCTTGGCGACGCCGAGTACGCGGAGTTCATGGAGCTCGCGGCGCAGGAGGGCTTCGACGCCGAGGAGGTCGAGGGCGCGATCGGCGAGGCCGGGCACGGCCCGCTTCCCGTCCTCGCCGTCGTCGGCCGCCCCAACGTCGGCAAGTCGACGCTGGTGAACCGCATCATCGGCCGCCGCGAGGCCGTCGTCGAGGACCGCCCCGGCGTGACCCGCGACCGCGTCACCTACGAGGCCGAATGGGCCGGGCGCCGCTTCAAGGTCGTCGACACCGGCGGCTGGGAGCAGGACGTGCTCGGCATCGACGCGTCCGTCGCCGCCCAGGCGGAGTACGCGATCGAGGCCGCCGACGCGGTGGTCTTCGTCGTGGACGCCACCGTCGGCGCCACCGACACCGACGAGGCCGTCGTCAAGCTGCTGCGCCGCGCGGGCAAGCCCGTCGTGCTGTGCGCCAACAAGGTCGACGGTCCCTCCTCCGAGGCCGACGCCGCCATGCTGTGGTCGCTGGGCCTGGGCGAGCCGATGCCGGTCTCCGCGCTGCACGGCCGCGGCACCGGCGACATGCTCGACGAGGTGCTCAAGGCGCTGCCCGAGGCTCCCGCCCAGACCTTCGGCAACGTCGTCGGCGGCCCCCGTCGCATCGCGCTGATCGGCCGGCCGAACGTCGGCAAGTCCTCGCTGCTGAACAAGGTCGCGGGCGAGGAGCGGGTCGTCGTCAACGAGCTGGCCGGCACCACCCGTGACCCGGTCGACGAGCTCATCGAGCTGGGCGGCACCACCTGGAAGTTCGTGGACACCGCCGGCATCCGCAAGCGCGTCCACCTCCAGGAGGGCGCGGACTACTACGCCTCGCTCCGTACCGCCGCGGCGGTCGAGAAGGCCGAGGTCGCGGTCATCCTGATCGACGCGAGCGAGACCATCTCCGTCCAGGACCAGCGGATCATCACGATGGCCGTCGAGGCCGGCCGTGCGATGGTCATCGCCTACAACAAGTGGGACACCCTCGACGAGGAGCGCCGCTACTACCTGGAGCGGGAGATCGAGACCGAGCTCCAGCAGGTCGCCTGGGCCCCGCGGGTCAACGTCTCGGCGATGACGGGCCGGCACATGGAGAAGCTCGTCCCGGCGATCGAGACGGCGCTGGCGGGCTGGGAGACGCGCGTCCCCACCGGCCGCCTGAACGCGTTCCTCGGCGAGCTGGTGGCCGCGCACCCTCACCCGATCCGCGGCGGCAAGCAGCCCCGCATCCTCTTCGGCACCCAGGCGGGCACCCGCCCGCCGCGCTTCGTGCTCTTCGCCTCCGGCTTCCTGGAGGCCGGCTACCGCCGCTTCGTCGAGCGCCGGCTGCGTGAGGAGTTCGGTTTCGAGGGCACTCCGATCCACCTGTCGGTGCGGGTGCGTGAGAAGCGCGGGCGCAAGAAGTAGGGCGGTTCGCCGGGCCGGCCGGGGGTCCGGGGGTGGTCCCCCGGGTAGGCACAGTCTGGAGGCCGGCTACCGCCGCTTCGTCGAGCGCCGGCTGCGTGAGGAGTTCGGTTTCGAGGGCACTCCGATCCACCTGTCGGTGCGGGTGCGTGAGAAGCGCGGGCGCAAGAAGTAGGGCGGTTCGCCGGGCCGGCCGGGGGTCCGGGGGTGGTCCCCCGGGTAGGCACAGTCTGGAGGCCGGCTACCGCCGCTTCGTCGAGCGCCGGCTGCGTGAGGAGTTCGGTTTCGAGGGCACTCCGATCCACCTGTCGGTGCGGGTGCGTGAGAAGCGCGGGCGCAAGAAGTAGTCGACGCGAACGCCGGGCAGCCCCGGATCCCGCCGGGGTCCGGGGCTTCGTCGTGGAAGCGGGGCCGGGGGAGGTCCGGCCGGTCGTAACGTCAGAAGCCGCGTCCGCGGCCGTCGCGCGGGGCGGGTGGCAGTGCGGGCAGCTGACTGCTCCGCCGGCTGCCGTAGTACGACTCCCAGACCGCGTTGTACCCCGACGGCCCCGGGTACCCCGGCTGCCCCGTGAGCTGCCCGGCGGGGCCGTACCCGCCGTGCTGCGGGCCGAAGCCCTTGAACCTCAGGTCCTCCTCGCCCGACCGGTCACCGGGCAGGGCCCGGAAGGACCGGCGGTATTCGGAGCAGAGGGCGTCGTAGATCGGGGTGACCGAGTCGGCGTGGCCCTCCGCGGAGGCATCGCGGGGTGGCCGCATGCCGGGGATGTGGTTCGGGTACGAGGTCCGTGCGGCGGGTTCGTATGAGTACACATCCCTGCCAACGACCTCGCGCCCCGTCGGATGCGGTCCCGGGTACGAATGGCTCGCCGGGACCATGCCGGTGGGGTGCGCGACGGGGCGCAGCTCGCCGCTCATGTGCCCGCCAACGGCATGGCCGCGCCTACGAGCCGGCCGCCGGCGGCCGCCCGGTCCAGCGCCTCGCGCATCAGGTCCTCGCGCGGCTGTGCCCCGATCGTGCCGACCGGGGCACAGTAGACCAGCACCTGCCGGGTCTTGTTGACGGCGGCCCGCCACTCGTCGGCCACCTGCATCGCCTGGTGGGCCTGCCACCACGCCTGGGGCGCGGCCCCGCCGACCGGCGGCTGCAGCACGGCGTGCAGCTTGCCCACGGCCACCAGCACCGACCAGCCCGGGAGCGCCGGCGGCGCCTGGTCGAGGTCGGTGACGGGCGCGAAGCCCTGCTCGGTGAGCAGGTCGAGGAACACGTCCACGGGCCCGGTCGTGCCGGGCCGGGCGATCGGCCCCAGCGGCTCGACGACCAGCGCCGGGTGCACGTCCCCGCCGACGAGGACGAGTCCGCTCGTCACCCCGAGCTCGGCCTGCAGCGGCACCTCGCTCTCGCCCCCGCCGGTGATGGAGCGCACAGCCCCCTGCAGCTGCTCCTCGGAGACCGGCACCACCTGGGAGGGGATGCAGGCGGCGTGCGCGAAGGCCAGCACCGCCGTCTCGTCGCCGACGAACAGCACCGTGCTGGTGCGCTCCTTCTCCGTGTGGCCGGGGGTGCGGCAGGAGGTGCAGTCGTAGAGCCCCGGGGCGCTGTCGCCGCCCAGCAGTCGCTCCGCCTCTTCGGCGCCGATCTCGGCGCGTACCTCGTCGCTGACGTCGAGCATGCGCGGCACGGGGTCTCCCTCGAACGTGGTGTCGAACCTGGTGCGTGGTGAGCCGGGGCGTATCCCGGCTCGTAAGGAGACAACGGATGATCCATGGCCTGGGTCACGCCCGGGAAAAGTTCCCGGATCCGCTACCGATTCGCCATCTGTTGAAGAACGACTTGGTGATCAAGGCCAACCCCGGGGACCGCCCCACGGTCTAACCTCTCAGTGGAGGCGGGCTACCAGGACTGTCCGCGGCATACCGGCTGCATGGGGACGAATGCACATCTCATTCCTGATTCACAACGCGTACGGAATCGGCGGCACGATCCGCACCACGTACAACCTCGCGAGCACCCTCGCCGAGCAGCACGACGTGGAGATCGTCTCCGTCTTCCGCCACCGCCAGGAGCCGGTCTTCACGCCCAGCCCCAAGGTGCGGCTGCGCCATCTGGTCGACCTGCGCAAGGACGGTCCCGGCTACGAGGGCGACGACCCCGACCACGGGCGCCCGGCGACGGTCTTCCCCGCCACCGAGGGCCGCTACAAGCAGTACAGCGCGCTGACCGACCGGCGGATCGCCGAGCACCTGCGGAGCCTGGACTGCGACGTGGTCGTGGGCACCCGCCCGGGCCTCAACGTGCACATCGCCCAGCAGGCCCGCCGCGGCCCGGTCCGCGTCGGCCAGGAGCACCTGACGCTGAGCACCCACTCCCCGCGGCTGAAGCTGACGCTGCGCACGCACTATCCGCGCCTCGACGCGGTCACCACCGTGACCGAGGCCGACGCGGCGACGTACCGCAAGCTGATGCGGCTGCCCGGCGTGCGCGTCGAAGCCGTGCCCAACAGCGTGCCCGCCCCCGCCCTCGCCCCCGCCGACGGCACGGGCAAATGGGTGATCGCCGCCGGGCGGCTCGCCCCCGCCAAGCGCTACGACGTGCTGGTCCGGGCCTTCGCGACGGTCGCCGCCCAGCGCCCCGACTGGCGGCTGCGGATCTACGGTGCCGGGGCCGAGCGTGCCAAGCTGCGGGCCCTCATCGACAAGCTCGGCCTCTACAACCACGTCTACCTCATGGGCCCCGCCCATCCGCTGGAGCCGGAGTGGGCCAAGGGCTCCATCGGCGCGGTCACCTCCAGCCTGGAGTCCTTCGGCATGACCATCGTCGAGGCCATGCGCTGCGGCCTGCCGGTGGTCTCCACCGACTGCCCGCACGGCCCCTCCGAGATCATCGACGACGGCGTCGACGGGCTGCTCGTCCCCGTGGGCAAGCCGGAGGCCGTCGCCGCCGGCCTGCTGCGGCTGATCAACGACGACGAACTGCGCGCCCGCATGGGCCGGCAGGCCCTGGAGAACTCCGCGCGGTTCGACCCGGACCGGGTGGCCGGCCGCTACGAGACGCTCTTCACCGACCTGCTCTCCCGCGGCACCCTGCGCGGCTCGCTGCACCGCACCCGCGGTGCCCTGCTCAGCAGCGCCTTCCAGGCCAAGGACCGCAGTCGCTCCGCCCTGCGAAAGGTGCGTGCGGCGTGACGCGACCGACCCGGCCCACCGTGCCGACCCCTTCGACCACGACCTCCGAGGAGTGCACCGACGTGTCTGCCCCTCCCCTGGCCTTCGGCGCGGAGAACCCCAGCGCCGACTGCATCGCGGACTCCGCGGGCGGGCTGACCTTCGACCTCGACGCCCCCGGCAGCGCCGACGCGGCCGCGCACTGGTCCGCCGCGCTCGTGCTGCGGCGCCGCGGCGGCGCGGCGGGCGGGAGCGAGGACGAGGTCCGTCTGCCGCTCGCGCCCAGCGGCGCCGGCCGGGTGCGGGCCGTCCTGCCCAGCACGGTGGCCCTCCCCGAAGGCCGCTGGGACGTCCACGTGGCCTGCGGCGAGGCCACCCCGCAGCGGCTGCTGCCCGGCCTCGCCGACCTGCGCTCCCTCGTCGACCGCAAGCCCGGCCCCAGCACCTCGCCGCTCGCCGTCCGCATCCCGTACGCGACCAAGCACGGCAACCTCTCGCTGCGCAGCTGGCTGCGCGCCCCGCACGCCGAGGCGGGGGACGTGCTCGTCGGGGAGAGCGGCATAACCGGCCACGGCAGTCTCTACCGCGTCGAGGACCCCGCCGCCTGGCTGGCCGGGGCCGTCGTCGAGGCCCGTTGCCGTCGCGATGCGGACCTGGTGCGCACCGCGGAGGTCACCGCGGACGGCCAGGACTTCACCTTCGCCTTCTCCTACGCCGAGCTGTGCGAGGAGTGGCGGGGCGGGCTGGACGTGTGGGACCTGTGGCTGCGCGGGCCCGGCAGCGAGCGGACGGAGTCGGTCCGTATCGCTCGTATCCTCGACGACGTCGCCGACAAGAAGCAGATCTTCACCTACCCGGCGAAGTCCTACGCCGCCGCGTACGCCCCTGCCCGGGTGAGCCCGTACTACACCGTCGACAACGACCTTTCCCTCCGGGTCGACGAACGGCCGCCGGTGGCCGCCCGCTAGGACCGGGCGGCCCGCGATCGTCACTGCGCGGCGGGTTCGGCCGTGGGGTGCGGCCGTTCCCGTCGCTCCACCTCCGGGTGGTGCAGGTCGAAGGCGGGGGACTCCGAGCGGATCCGGGGCAGGGCGACGAAGTTGTGGCGGGGCGGCGGGCAGGAGGTCGCCCACTCCAGGGAACGCCCGTACCCCCACGGGTCGTCCGTCGGGACCTGCTTGCCGTACCGCGCGGTCTTCCAGATGTTGTAGAAGAACGGCAGGTTCGACAGGCCCAGCAGGAAGGCGCCGATGGTGGAGAGCGTGTTGAGCGCGGTGAAGCCGTCGGCCGCCAGGTAGTCGGCGTAGCGGCGCGGCATGCCCTCGGCGCCCAGCCAGTGCTGGACCAGGAACGTGGTGTGGAAGCCGGCGAACAGCGTCCAGAAGTGCACCTTGCCCAGGCGCTCGTCCAGCATCTTCCCCGTGAACTTCGGCCACCAGAAGTAGAAGCCGGCGAACGTCGCGAACACCACCGTGCCGAAGACCACGTAGTGGAAGTGGGCGACGACGAAGTAGGTGTCCGTGACGTGGAAGTCCAGCGGCGGTGACGCCAGGATCACTCCGGTCAGGCCGCCGAACAGGAAGCTCACCAGGAAGCCGACCGCCCACAGCATGGGCGTCTCGAAGGACAGCGAGCCCTTCCACATCGTGCCGATCCAGTTGAAGAACTTCACCCCGGTGGGCACGGCGATCAGGAACGACATGAAGGAGAAGAAGGGCAGCAGCACCGCGCCCGTGGCGAACATGTGGTGCGCCCAGACCACCACCGACAGGGCGGTGATGGACATGGTCGCCCCGATCAGCGTCAGGTAGCCGAAGATCGGCTTCCGGGAGAACACCGGGATGATCTCGGTGATGATGCCGAAGAACGGCAGGGCGATGATGTAGACCTCGGGGTGACCGAAGAACCAGAAGAGGTGCTGCCACAGCAGCGCGCCGCCCCACTCGGGCTCGAAGACCAGGGCCCCGAAGCGCCGGTCGGCCTCCAGGCAGAGCAGCGCGGCCGCGAGCACGGGGAAGGCCAGCAGGATCAGGATCGAGGTGAACAGCACGTTCCAGGTGAACACCGGCATCCGGAACATCGTCATCCCGGGGGCGCGCATGCCGATGACGGTGGTCAGGAAGTTGACCGCGCCCAGGATCGTGCCGAAGCCGGACAGCGCCAGCCCCATGATCCACATGTCGGCGCCGATCCCCGGGGACCGGGACAGGCCGCTGAGCGGCGCGTAGCCGGTCCAGCCGAAGGTGGCGCCGCCCTGCGGCATCAGCAGGCTGGCCACCACGATGAGGCCGCCGAAGAGGTACAGCCAGTACGAGAACATGTTCAGCCGGGGGAACGCCACGTCCGGCGAGCCGATCTGCAGCGGCATGATCGCGTTGGCGAAGCCCGCGAAGGCGGGGGTGGCGAACAGCAGCAGCATGATCGTGCCGTGGGCGGTGAACGCCTCGTTGAACTGTTCGTTGGTCATCAGCTGGAGGCCCGGGCGGGCCAGCTCGGCGCGCATCAGCATGGCGAGCAGGCCGGCGGCGAGGAAGAAGGCGAACGAGGTGATCAGGTAGAGGTGGCCGATCTTCTTGTGGTCGGTGGTCGTCAGCCAGTCCACGATGATCCGGCCGGGCCGCCGGGCCCCGGCCGGACCCGCTGCGGTGGCCGCCGCGGTCTCGGTCCCCATCCGTGTCCCCTCGCTGTCGGCTCACACGGGGTTCCGTGTGCACACGGGTTCCTCGGGCACCGCCATGATGCTCCGCGGGGGCGGGGCCGCGCGAGAGTGCCTCTGCCGACGCCCCGTCAATCAGGCCGTCTCCGCGTGGGCGTGAGATGCCGGAACTTTATATTCCGGGTAAGTTCCGAGGCACCGGGTCCCACGGCCGTGCCATTCCCCCGGACCGTGACGGATCACTGCCCTAAAGGCCCGCGCCATCGAATGCGAGGTGAACTCGCGAGGATTATCGGGGCCGTTCCGGAAGGGAATGGTGAATTCGGGTCGCCGGTTTTGCGGACGGGCTGGAGAAAATGCGGAAGGCCCGTACGGGTGATGCGTTCCGGGGCAAACCCCGGGCGGGACTTCTGTGACAGAAGTGTGACCAGTGGCGGACCGGACGCGGACCCCGGCATGCAGCGGCCCCGCCGGGGGCGGCTTCCCCGGCCGCACGCGGCCGCCTACGGTGGCTGCCATGGCACCTCTACCGCACCTGCCCGCAGACCCCGACGACGACCCGGAGGGCTACGTCGGCCTGCCCGCCGAAGCCGCCGCCGCCCGCGCCCGGGCCCGCGGCTGGACGGACGTGCGGGCGCTGCCGCCCGGAACGATCATCACCCTGGAGTACCGGGTCGGCCGGCTGAACTTCGAGGTCGAGCACGGCTCCGTGCTGCGCTGCTGGAAGGGCTGACCGCCGCGGCGGCCACCGGCGAGGGACGAGGAAGAGGGCGGCCCCGGAGAAGTCCGGGGCCGCCCTCTGTCATCTCCGTCGGCCGTGCGGCCGGTGCCGGGGCTCAGTTCCCGGTGGGTCTGCCGCGGCCCGCGTTCGGGCCCAGCGGCGAGGTGCGCGGCGCCCGGTCGGCGTGCGGCGGGCGGCGGCTTCCGGTGGGGGTGACCGGCGTCCGCTCCGAGCGGGCGGTGTGCGGCCGGGGCGGCAGGTGCGGCCTGCCGTCGGGGACGCGGAGCGCGGTCCCGCCCGGGCGGCTGCCGGCGCCCACCGGCTCGCGGACGGGCAGTTCGTCGTCGGCCGGGCCGCGCGGGGCGCCCAGCGGGACCGGTGCCGGCGACGCGGCGGGGGCCACGGCGGGGGCGCCGCGCCCGGACAGGCGCCGGCCCACGGCCAGCAGCCAGACCTCGGCGCGGGCCATGAGCGGCTCGAACCAGGGCAGGACGAGCAGCACCAGCAGGCCCGCGGTCCAGCCCAGGGTCACATCGCTCATCCAGTGCGTGCCCAGGTAGACGGTGGTCATCCCCACGCCCAGTGCCAGCATCGCGGCGGCCACCGAGGCGATCCGGCGGGCGCGCGGCGTGGTGGCCAGGTAGGCGAGGACGCCCCAGGTCACCACGGCGTTCGCGGTGTGACCGGAGGGGAATATGTCGCCGCCGGCGAACATCTCGTTCGAGCCCACCGCCGTCGCGTAGTGCGGCCCGAGCCGGCCCATGCCGAGCTTGGCGGCGCCCACGGTCGCGTTGAGCAGCAGCAGCGACGTGCCCAGCACCAGCAGGGGGCGCAGGGTCTTGTGCTGGTAGGTGCACCACCCCAGCCAGGCGGCCACGGCCACCGCCGTCGGACCGCGCTGGCCCAGGACTATGAAGTAGTCGAGGAAGGTGTGGATCTCCGGCCACTGCTTGTACGGCCGGAAGAGCATCACCTGCCAGTCGAACCGCACCGGCCAGGACGTGGTGACCACGCCGACCACGATCGCCGCGTAGACCACACACGTCGCGGCAAAGATGCCCAGGCGGGTCCGGGTCATCCGCGGCCGCACGGGGCTGGTCGGGTGCTCGTCCGCCGGGGCGAGCTCGTCATGGGTATGCACTCAATCGACGTTACATTGCGTGACGGGAGGCTTAGGCCGATCGGGGCCCTTTGTGATGACGATGTGATGTGGAATGCGTCTCAATCGTGGCGCGGGTCCAGGTTTGAAACCCCGGAATAAGAATCAGCTAAACAATCGTCAGCGCCCCGGGTCAAAGGTCCGGGGCGCTTGAATTCCATTCCGTACGAAGCCGTTTATCGGCGATTGTCCGAGCGGTTTCTCCGCGTTCGCCGCCGGCCCGCCGGAAGCGCCGTAGATATGATCATGGCGGTCCGGAGCCGTGCAGCCAGAACGCGCCGTATACGGCAGACGCAAGCGCAACGACGGTGACCACCGTCACCGCGCGCACCGTCCGTAGCCGGACCAGCGCCGCGGCCAGGGGGAGCAGCAGCGGGAAGGCGGGCATCATCAGGCGCGGCTTGGAGCCGAAGTAGCCCTTGGCGGTCAGCGTGAGCAGCAGGACCGTGCCCGAGAAGACGAGGAGCGGCAGCGGCTGCCCCTGCCGCACCCCGGCCCGGTACAGCAGGCCCACCAGCACCACGCCGGCCAGCAGTGCCAGACCGGCCGGGAAGGCGGGGCCCGTCAGCCGCTCCCCGATGAACGAGCCGAAGGCCAGCCCGCCGTCGAAGCCGTTGCCCCAGCCGCCCTGCACGTCGAGGTAGCCGGTGACGCTCCCGGTGCGCACGCCCACCCAGGCGACGTACGCGAGCCACCCCAGGGGAGCGAGCGCCACGCCCGCCACCATGCGGCCGAGGGGGAGCGACGGCCCGTCCGGCCGGCGGCGCGCCCGCAGCAGAGCCACCGCCGCGGTGATCCACACGGCCGCGACCACCGCCGCGCCCACCGGCCGCGTCAGCCCCGCCAGCGCCGCCAGCGCGCCCGCCCCCACCCACCGGCCGGTCAGCACGGCGTACACGCTCCACGCCGCCAGCGCCGTGAAGAGGGACTCCGAGTACGCCATCGACTGCACCACGCCGACCGGCAGCGCCGCCCACAGCACCACCAGGGCCACGCCCGTGCGCCGCCCGTACAGGTGGTCGCCGACCGCGAAGATCCCCCAGGCCGCGGCCGGCGACGCGACGGCCGCGACCACCAGCCCCGCGTCGCCCGCCGAGAGCGGGAAGAGGGCGGACAGCCCCCGCTCCAGCCACGGGAGCAGGGGGAAGAAGGCCATGTCGGAGTGGACCTTGCCGCCGGGAAGGTGCAGCGTGTAGCCGTAGCCCTGCTCGGCGATGCGGGCGTACCAGAGGGAGTCCCAGCGCGCCGAGAGCAGGTGCCGGGCCCCCTTGCCGTCGGCGAGCCCCCACAGGGCCAGCGCCACGACGCCCAGCGCCCGCACCGCCGCGTACAGCAGCAGGGCGGGTGCGGCCCGGCGCAGCGCGGCGCCGGCCGCGGCGGCGCGCGGCGGGGCGACGGCGTCGCGGGCCGTGCCGGGAGAGGGAGCGAGAGGTGTCACCGGTCGATTGTCCCAGCCCCGCTACGTGAGGCGGGCCACGTGGCATCCGGTGGGACTCGCGTACTCTGTCGATTCACTCGCCCCTCGACTCCGCCGGGGCCCCTCACGAACCCAAGGCCCGCGGCGGCCGCGAGCGCACGACACGGAGGTGTGGATGTCCGGGACGACCACCGCCGGCCCCCGACGGCCGGTCGGCGTTCCCCGGCAGCGGCCCCGGCCGCGCCGCGCGAACGGCCACGGTGGCGCGGGCGCGAACCGCTGGACCGTGCTCGTCGTCCTCTGCGTCAGCCTGCTCCTGGTCGCCGTCGACGCCACCGTGCTGCACGTCGCCGTCCCCGCCGTCACCGAGGACCTGCGCCCCGGTGCGATACAGCTGCTGTGGATCGTCGACGTCTACCCGCTCGTCTGCGCCTCGCTCCTCATCCTCTTCGGCACCCTCGGCGACCGTGTCGGCCGCCGCCGCGTGCTGCTGCTGGGCTACGCCCTCTTCGGCGTGGCCTCCGCGACGGCCGCCCTCGCCACGGCCCCCGAGGTCCTCATCGGCGCCCGGGCGCTGCTCGGCGTCGGCGGTGCGATGATCATGCCGGCGACGCTCTCCATCCTCCGGCAGGTCTTCCCCGACCGGGGGGAGCGCGCGGTGGCCATCGGCGTGTGGAGCGCGGTCGCCGCCGTGGGCGCGGCCGTCGGCCCGCTGCTCGGCGGCTTCCTGCTGGAGCACTTCTGGTGGGGCTCGGTCTTCCTCATCAACATCCCGCTCATGGCGGTCAGCCTCCCGGTCGGGCGCTGGCTGCTCCCGGAGTCGACCGGCGAGCGCGACGGCCCCTGGGACGTGCTCGGCGCGCTGATGGCGGCGTTCGGCCTGTTCGGCGTCGTCTACGGCGTGAAGCACGTCGGCGACGCGGCGCTCTCGCTCGGCACGGTCGTCCCGGCGGGGCTCGGCACCGCCCTCCTCGTCCTCTTCGTACGCCGCCAGCGCCGGCGCACGCATCCGCTGGTCGACCTGACGCTGTTCGCCCGGCCCGCCTTCGGCACGTCCGTCGGCTGCATCGTGCTGGCCATGCTGGCGCTGGTCGGTCTGGAGCTCGTCGCCGCCCAGTACCTGCAGCTCGTGCTGGGGCTCACTCCGCTGGAGACGGGCCTGCGGCTGCTGCCGCTCACGCTCGCCGCGATGGCGGCGGGGCTGGCGGGCTCCCGGGTGCTGCACCGCTTCGGGCCGCGCGCCATGGTCGCCACGGGATTCGTCCTGACGGCCATGGCCGTGCTCTCGCTGACCGTGATGGGCCGGGAGGACCGGCCCGTCGCCCTCGTCGTCGGCTTCGTCCTGCTCGGCTTCGGCCTGGAGACCACCCTGTTCGGGGCGTACGAGTCCATGCTGAGCGAGGCCCCGGCCCGCTCCGCCGGCGGCGCCGCGGCGATCGGCGAGACCTCCTACCAGCTCGGCGCGGGCATCGGCATCGCGCTGCTCGGCAGCGTCATGAACGCCGCGTACGCGCCCCGGGTGGCCGCGGTTCCCGGCGTCCCGAGTGCCGCGGGCCGCGACGCCCGGCACTCCCTGGGCGAGGCGTACGACATCGCGGACCGTCTGGGCGGCCCGGCGGGCGCCGCCCTGCGGAACGCGGCCCGCGACTCCTTCGTCCACGGTCTGCACGTGACGCTGGCGGTCAGCGCCGGACTGCTGCTGCTCGGCGGGCTGGCCGCGCTGCGCCTGCCGCGGACGATGGACTCCGGGGAGCCCGCGGCCTGAGCCGCTCCGCCGGCCGGGGAAAACGGGTCTGGACGCCGGGGGTTACCCGGTCGTAGCGTCGGGGGTGACCGACGATCACCCCCTGCCGCGCCGGAGGCCACCGTGTTCGACCCGCTTGATCCGCTGGGCATCGACGACCTCCTCACCGACGAGGACCGGGCCGTGCGGGACACCATGCGGCGGTGGGCCGCCGACCGCGTGCAGCCCCACGTCGCCGAGTGGTACGAGCGCGGCGAGGCCCCCGTGCGCGAACTCGCCCGCGAGCTGGGCGCCATGGGAGCCCTCGGCATGCAGCTCACCGGCTACGGCTGCGCGGGCGCGACCGCCGTCCAGTACGGACTGGCCTGCCTGGAGGTGGAGGCGGCCGACTCCGGCATCCGCTCCCTGGTCTCCGTGCAGGGCTCCCTGGCGATGTACGCCATCCACCGCTTCGGCTCCGAGGAGCAGAAGCAGCGCTGGCTGCCGGGCATGGCGGCCGGCGAGACCATCGGCTGCTTCGGGCTGACGGAGCCCGACCACGGCTCGGACCCCGGCGGCATGCGCACGTACGCCAAGCGCGGGGCGGGCGGCGACTGGGTGCTGACCGGCCGCAAGATGTGGATCACCAACGGCTCGGTGGCCGGGGTGGCCGTCGTCTGGGCCCGCACCGACGAGGGGATCAGGGGATTCGTCGTCCCCACCGACAGCCCCGGCTTCTCGGCCCCCGACATCCACCACAAGTGGTCCCTGCGCGCCTCGGTCACCAGCGAGCTGGTGATGGACGAGGTGCGGCTGCCCGCCGATGCCGTGCTGCCGGAGGCCACCGGGCTGCGCGGGCCGCTGGGCTGTCTGAACCACGCGCGGTACGGCATCGTCTGGGGCGCCATGGGCGCCGCCCGCACCTGCTTCGAGACGGCGCTCGACTACGCGCGCACGCGCGAGCAGTTCGGCAGGCCCCTCGGCGGCTTCCAGCTGACGCAGGCCAAGCTGGCGGACATGGCGGTCGAACTGCACAAGGGCGTGCTGCTGGCCCACCACCTGGGGCGGCGGATGGACGCGGGGACGCTGCGGCCGGAGCAGGTGAGCTTCGGGAAGCTGAACAACGTGCGGGAGGCGATCGAGATCTGCCGCACGGCCCGCACGATCCTGGGGGCCAACGGGATCTCGCTGGAGTACCCCGTCATGCGGCACGCCACCAACCTGGAATCGGTGCTGACGTACGAGGGCACCGTGGAGATGCACCAGCTGGTCCTGGGCAAGGCGCTCACCGGCCTCGACGCCTTCCGGTGAGCACCTGCCCAGGGCTCAGCTCTGGTTGAAGAAGCCGCCGTGCGCGCGGTTCCCCTCCCCGCTGACGACCTTGTAGTCGGCGGGGGTCAGCAGGAACACGCGGTTGGCCACGCGCTCGATGGAGCCGCGCAGGCCGAAGGTCAGGCCGGCGGCGAAGTCCACGACCCGCTTGGCGTCGCTGGGCTCCATGCTCGTGAGGTTGACGATCACCGGGACGCCGGCCCGGAAGAGCTCGCCGATGCCACGGGCGTCCCGGAAGCCGTCCGGGGTGACCGTGGCGATGCGGGTGCCCTGTTCCTGGGCGACCTCGTCGGCCACCCGGACCTTGGGGTTGGTCACCCAGGAGTCGCCGGTCTCGGGCCCTTCGTCCGAGTCCTCTTCGTAGCCGCCGTAGTAGCGCTCGTCATCGCTGTCGTCGACGAGGCCAAGCCAGGCACTCGCCTTGCGCACCGATCCCATGGACGCCTCCTCTCACACGCGGTGTGTTCCGCCCGCTCCTCTATGGTCGTCCATGATGCGGATGATGTGCCAAGTGGATGGCGGCCATGCGGGGATTTCGTGACGCATCTGGTGCAAAGCGGGTGGCGGTGCGTCAGAAACCCCTGATGTCTGGCCGCAGGCGCTGGACCTGGGCATATGCGGCATGGGTCGAGGAGGGCGGGCTCCGGCCCAGCTCGATTGTCCCCGGTGAATAGGATGCCCGGGCACATCGACACCACACACGGGGGCACGTTTTGTTCGGGATCATCAGGCCATGCCGTCACCGGCTGTCCGAAGGCATGCGAACCGAGTGGATGGCCCATCTCTGCGGCCTCTGCCTGGCACTGAAAGGCGATCACGGGCAGTTTGCTCGAATAGCAACCAACTATGACGGCCTGGTCATATCGGTGCTCGTGGAGGCGCAGTCCTCACGCGAGGAGGCCGGCACCTGGCGGCGCACCGCGGGACCCTGCCCGTTGCGCGGGATGCGCTCGGCGCCGGTGGCGCAGGGCGAGGGTGCGCGGCTGGCCGCCTCCGTCTCGCTCGTCCTCGCCTCCGCCAAGATGCGGGACCATGTCGCCGACGGCGACGGCGTGTTGGCGCGCCGCCCCGTCGCGGCCGTCGCCCGCCGGGTCGCCGCCACCTGGGACCGCGCGGGCGCCCGTACGGGCTCGGAACTCGGATTCGACACGGCCGTTCTGGTCGACGCGGTGGAACGGCAGGCCGGCATCGAGGCGCTGGTGCGCACCGGCACACCGCTGCTGGAGGTGACCGAGCCCACGGAGACGGCCACCGCGGCGGCCTTCGGCCACACCGCCGTCCTGGCCGGAAAGCCGGCCAACCGCCCGCCGCTGGAGGAGGCCGGGCGGCTCTTCGGTCGGCTCGCCCATCTGCTGGACGCCGTCGAGGACCTGGCCGAGGACGCCCGCACCGGGGCGTGGAACCCGGTGGCCGCCACCGGCACCGACCTCTCCGAGGTGCGGCGGCTGTGCGACGACGCGGTGCACGGTGTGCGGCTGGCGCTCCGGGAGGTCGAGTTCGCGAGCAAGGCGCAGGGCAGGCTCGCGCACCTCCTGCTGGCGCACGAGCTGGAGCGGTCCGTGGAACGGGCGTTCGCCGGCGGCGGCTGCGCCACCGGTCACGGACGGGCCGAGCATGGACGGGCCGAGCACGCGCCGTCCGGTCACGGACAGGCCGGGCACCGGGGCGCGTTCGGGGCGCCGCCGCAGATGCCGCCGCCGCCCGCGCCGCCGGAGCCGCCGCGGCGGCGCGGTCTGATCACCGGCTGCCTGGTGTGGACCGGCTTGTTCTGCACCGGGCAGGTGTGTTGCAAGGACCCCTACCGGGACCCGTGGGACGGGCGGCCGCGCGAGGGGTGGTGTGCGAAGTGCTGTGACCACTGCGACTGCGGGAACTGCGATGGCTGCAGCAACTGCACTGACTGCTGCCAGTGTTGCGGAGAAGACGGTGGCGGCTGTTGTGACGGGTGCGACTGCGGGTGTGACTGCGGTTGCTGAGGGAAAACACGGTGCGAGGGGAGGGGGTTGCGGCCGCACGGGCCGCGTGAAGGAAGGCAGCGGGGCCGGGTGCGCGAGAGCGCCCGGCGGGGTGGGGTCAGCGCGTACAGGAGGCGGACCACACCCGACCGAAGTCGATGTGGTCGCGGGTGACCAGCCGCTGTCCGGGATACATGGAACAAGTGGAACAGCCGTTCATTTCTCCCGTCAACTCCCGTAGGGCGCAACGCCCGTCATGTGGACGCCCGTGGGTACGGGGTTGACAGCGAGCCGTGGCCCCGGCATAGCCTCGGACTCCGGCCGCGCTGAGGGGCGCTGCCGGGCGAAGGCAGCACGTCCCGTGTCCGATCCCCGCCTCCACGGAGCCTTCGCATGCCCGCGCATCCGCCTCCCCTCCCCGGCCCCACCCGGCCCCTGCACCTGGCCGTCGCCCTCGACCGGCCCGGCACGTACGCGGCCGAGCCGTACGTCGAGGCCGCCCGGCTCGCCGAACGCGGCTGCCTCGACTTCGTCACGCTCGGCGATGCCCCCGGCCCGCCCGGCGGCGGGGGCGGCGGATTCGACGCGCTCGCCGTCCTCGCCCGCGTCGCGCCCGCCACCGCTCGGATCGGCCTCGTGCCCACCGTCACCACCCACCGCACCGAGCCCTTCCACCTCTCCTCCGCCCTGGCCACCCTCGACCGGGTGAGCCGGGGCCGCGCCGGCTGGACCGTCGAGGCGGCCGCCGCACGGCGGGAGGCAGAGGCGGCCGCCGCGTGGCGGGAGGCGGGGGCGGTCGCCGAAGCCGTCGCCCGGCTGTGGGACAGCCGGGAGGACGACGCCGGGATCCGCGACGTGGCCACCGGCCGCTTCGCCGACCGCGGCAAGCTGCACCGCGTCGATGTCGAGGGGCCCGGCTCCGGCGTGCGCGGCCCCGCCGTCGTGCCCCGGCCCCCGCAGGGCCGTCCCGTGATCGCCGTCGACGCCACCGCCCGGCGGCCCCGGGAGACCGCCGCCCGCCACGCCGACATCGCCTACGTGCGTACGGGGGCCGTCCACGACCCGCGTGCCGTACGGGCGTTACGTGCCGCCCGCGCGGACCTGCGTCGCCGCGCCCTCGCCCACGGTCGCGACCCCGCCTCCCGCGCCGGCCGGCTCGTCCTCCTCGCCTCCGTGCCCGTCGCGCTGTACACGGCCGCCGACGCCGTCGCCCTCGCCGACCTCGTCGCCGGCTGGTACGCGGACGGCGTGGCCGACGGATTCCACTTCCGGCCCGCCGCCCCCGACCGCGACCTGGCCCTGCTCGTCGACGGCACCGTGCCCGTCCTGCAGCACCGCGGGCTGCTGCGCAACTTCTACCCGGGCGGCACCCTGCGTGAGCACCTGTGCCTGGTCCGCCCGGCCAACCGCTGTGCGTCCGCCGAGGAGACCGCATGACCGCACCGGGCCGCCGGCCGGAGCGTGGCGCGTTCCGCACGGAGTACACGGGGGCGACGCTCCGCGAACACCCGGGGGCTGCCGCTGCCGGTGTGGAAGGGTTGACCGGCATGAGCACAAGTGAGGCGCAACAGCGGTGGAAGGCGTGGCGCGAGCAGCGCCATGAGGCGGTCTCGGCGCCCTACGGGCCGCTCGCCCTGACCGGTACGTACTGGCTCGCCGACAGCCCGGGCGGAACACTTCCGGCCACTCCCGCCGTGCCCGGCCGCTGGACGCAGGAGCCCGGGGGTGTGCGGCTGAGCGCCGGCCCGGGAGACGGGCTGACGATGGACGGGCGCCCGTGGGAGGGCGAGGTGCTGCTCGGCCCCGACGGCGGGCCGGCCGCCGCCCGGGTCGCCCACGGCGGGCGGAAGCTGCTGGTCATGCGCCGCGAGGGACAGTGGGCCGTGCGCGTCTTCGACCCGGACGCGGCCGGGCGCCGGGCGTTCGCCGGGATCGGCGTCTTCGACCACGACGAACGCTGGGTGCTGGCGGGGCTGTTCCGCCCCTACGAGCGCGAGCGCACGATCGCGGTGGAGAACGCCGACGGCCGTGAGCGGGGCCTGGACCTCGCCGGCGAACTGGCCTTCGGCATCGGTGGCGACGAGCACACGCTGCAGGTCTCGGCCGAGGCCGATGGCTCGATGTGGGCCGTCTTCGCCGACGGCACCAGCGGCCGCTCCAGCTACCGCTTCCGCTTCCTCAAGCCCCCGCCGCCCGCGGCCGACGGCTCGGTGACCGTGGACTTCAACCGCGCGGTGCTGCCGCCGTGCGCCTTCGCCGACCACTTCATCTGCCCCTTCCCGCCGCCCGGCAACCGGCTGCCGATCGAGGTGCCGGCGGGGGAGCGGAACCTCCTGCGGCGCTGAGGCGTCGAAGCGGCGGACCGGCGAGCGTCCCCCCAGCGGAAGCCCCGGCGGCCGACGAGCCGCCGGGGCCGTTCGGCGTGCGCCGGGGGCGCGTCCGAAAGGTGCCCTTGCGCCGTGCGGTGCCGGGCCCGAATACTCCCGAACAGCGCTTGTCAGGGGCACGACGAAAACGGAATCCGGTGTGCCCCTTTCGCTGCGCCTCACGGGTCCGCGCACCCGGCGGGCCCCCGACCCCACTCGGGAGGAACCACGTGAGGATCAAGCGCACCACCCCCCGCCCCGGCACCCGGCGAGCCACGGTGACCGCCGTGGTCTCCGGCCTCGTCACCGTCTCCGCCCTCGCCGCCACCACCGCCCACGCCGACCCGGCGGCCGCCCCCTCCGCCGCGCAGCTGTCCGCCGCGAGCGCGGCCGTGGAGTCGGCCGACGTCGCCGGCACGGCCTGGTCCGTGGACAGGGCCACCGGCACCGTGGTGGTGACCGCCGACGCGACCGTCTCCGACGACGCCCTGGCGAGGATCAGACGCGAGGCCGGACCCGTCGCCGACGCCATACGCGTCGAGCGCACCCCCGGCACCTTCCGTCCGCTCCTGGCCGGCGGCGACGCCGTCTACGCGCCGAGCTGGCGCTGCTCGCTGGGGTTCAACGTACGCAAGGGCAACACCTATTACTTCCTGACCGCCGGGCACTGCACCGAGGGCAAGCCGGCCTACTACGCCAACTCCGCGCACACCACGAGCATCGGCCCCACCACCGGGACCAGCTTCCCCGGCAACGACTACGGCATCGTGCAGTACACCAACGGCTCGATCGCCCACCCCAGCGAGGTCAACCTCTACAACGGCCGCTCCCAGCGCATCACCGGCGCCGGCAACGCGAGCGTCGGACAGAGCGTCCAGCGCAGCGGCTCCACGACCAAGGTGCACGGCGGCAAGGTCACCGGCCTGAACGCCACCGTCAACTACGGCGGCGGCAAGATCGTGCGCGGCCTGATCAAGACCGACGTCTGCGCCGAGCCCGGCGACAGCGGCGGCGCACTCTTCGCCGGCTCCACCGCCCTCGGCCTCACCTCCGGCGGCAGCGGCAACTGCCGCTCCGGCGGCACGACCTTCTTCCAGCCGGTCACCGCGGCGCTCAGCGCTTACGGGGTGAGCATCTTCTGACCCCCTGCGTGACCGGACCCGGCGTCTGACCGCGAGCGCGCTCCGCCCTTCCCCATGCCTGCGGCCAGCAGCACGAGGCCCCCGGCCCCTCGCGGGCCGGGGGCTCGACCACGCTCCGGGCCGGGCATACCGTGGACATATCGCCCGACGTGCGACGGCAGGGGGCCGTGATGGTCGAGGATCTCGTGGTGGCGGCGGTGGCGGCCGGATCGGCGGCCGTGGTGTACGTGGCGGCGGCGGCCCGGGTGGTCAAGCAGTACGAGCGCGGAGTGGTGCTGCGGCTGGGCAGGCTGCGCTCCGAGATCCGACACCCGGGTTTCACGCTGATCGTTCCGGGCGTCGACCGGCTGCGCAAGGTGAACATGCAGATCGTCACCATGCCCGTGCCCGCCCAGGAGGGCATCACCCGGGACAACGTGACCGTGCGGGTGGACGCGGTCGTCTACTTCAAGGTCGTCGACCCGGCCGAGGCCGTCATCCAGGTCGAGGACTACCGCTTCGCGGTCTCGCAGATGGCCCAGACCTCGCTGCGCTCGATCATCGGCAAGAGCGATCTGGACGATCTGCTCTCCAACCGGGAGAAGCTCAACCAGGGCCTGGAGCTGATGCTCGACAGCCCGGCCGTGGGCTGGGGCGTGCACATCGACCGGGTGGAGATCAAGGACGTCTCGCTGCCGGAGACCATGAAGCGGTCCATGTCGCGGCAGGCGGAGGCCGAGCGGGAGCGGCGGGCGCGCGTCATCAACGCGGACGCGGAACTACTGGCGTCGAAGAAGCTGGCGGAAGCCGCGCAGACGATGTCCCAGCAACCGTCGGCGCTGCAACTGCGGCTGCTGCAGACGATTGTCGCCGTCGCCGCCGAGAAGAACTCCACGCTCGTGCTGCCCTTCCCCGTCGAGCTGCTGCGGTTCCTGGAGCGTGCCGGGCATCCGGAGGGCCCGCAGGCACCGGGCCCGCAGACGCCGGGCCGGGCCGCGGACGGCGCGGCCGCGCCGTCCCCGGGCGACGATGTCCCCCCGGGCGACGATGTCCCCCCGGTCGAGGAGGTTCCCCCGGTCGAGGAGGTGCCCCTGGACGGGGCGTTGCCCCCGGCCGGACAGCTGCCCCTCGACGGGGCGCTGCCCCCGCTCGGTGAGCTGCCCCCGGACGGGACGTTGCCGCCGAAGGAGGAACCGCCCCCGGACGAGGCACCGGGCGCTGCTGACACCGGGCGCACGTAGGCCCGTTCCTCCCCTCTGACCGCCCCCTCGCGCAGAAGCCGGCGCTTCGCGCGCGAGGGGGCGCATGCATGGGCATGCGCGCGACTGGAAGTCGCCCTTGTGCACTCCCTCCCCGGATCGGCACACTCGACGGACCAACTTGGCATGGACGCGACCTCCATCGGGGGGTGCGGCTGTGTCGTTCGTCCTCCGGGCCCGGGTGCGTGGCCGGGCCCACCCCCCACTGGAGGTGCCGAGTTGAAGATCCGTTGGAGGTCCGTTCGCGCCGTCCTGGCCGGGGCGGCGCTCGCTGCACTCACCGCGGTGACCCTGGCCCCGCAGCAGGCCCAGGCGCTGCCCGGGCACCTGCGCCCCTCACCCGTCCGTCTCGACGCCGTCCAGCAGGTGCTGAACGAGCGCGCCGCGATTCCCGGCACCGCATGGGTGACGGATCCCAGAGCCGGACGGGTCGTCGTCACCGCCGACAGCACGGTCACCGGCGCCAGGCTGGCGCGGCTCACGGAGGTCACCTCCGCCCTCGGCGAGGCGGTGGAGGTGCACAGGATCTCCACCCCGCTCACCCGGCTCATCGCCGGCGGCGACGCCGTCTGGGGTCCGTCCGCACGCTGTTCGCTGGGGTTCAACGTCGTCAGGGCCGGCCGGCCCGCCTTCCTGACGGCCGGGCACTGCGGCAAGGCCGTCACCGACTGGTCCGGGACCAAGGGCGGACCGGTGATCGCCCGCACGGTCGCGGCCGGCTTCCCGGGCAACGACTACGCCCTCGCGGAGTACACCGACCCGCCGGTCGCCCACCCGGGCACGGTGACCGTGGGCAACGGCGGTGCGCAGGCCATCACCGGGTTCCGGGACGCGGTCCTGCGCGAGGGCGTCCAGCGCAGCGGCTCCACCACCGGCGTCCGCAGCGGCCACGTCACCGGCCTGAACGCCACGGTCAACTACCAGGAGGGCCAGGTGACCGGGCTGATCAAGACGGACGTCTGCGCCGAGCCGGGGGACAGCGGCGGCCCCCTCTTCGCCGGTGACAAGGCGCTGGGAATCACATCGGGCGGCAGTGGTAATTGTGTGCGGGGCGGGGAAACCTACTACCAGCCGGTGGGCGAGGCCCTCGCGGCGTACGGGGCGGCCCTGGGCTGACGCCCCCTCATGGACCGGCGGCCCCCGGACACACCTCCACGGTGTCCGGGGGCCGCCTCGTGCCCGGTGCCGGGCGGACCGGTCAGAACTCGAAGACCGTGCCCTTGCCCGCCTTGAGCTCACACGGGTTGGCGAAGGTGCGCTCGAAGCTCACCCGGCGGCCTTCCCACACGCCCTCGGCGGTGACGACGGAGGGGTTCCACTCGCGCGTGCAGGCCGTGCCCTCCTTGATCTTGGTGACCTTCTCGAAGTCGCCGCCGGCCAGGCGCAGCTGGGCGCAGGCGCCCCGCGTGTTCGGGTGGGTGCCGTCGGCCTTGGGCATGCAGGTGAGCGTCACCGCGCGCTGGACGCCCGCGGCCGTCGCCGAGTCGCCCTGACCGATCGTCAGCACGAGGGCCGAGGGCGCGTACAGACTCTGCGTCTGTGCCGCGGGTGCGGGCGAGGGCGCGGCGGTCGCCGACGTCCCGGCCGCTACCAGGCCGCCCAGTGCCAGCGCGGCCCCCAGCGCGAACCCCCCAGTGATGTACCGCATTCCGAACACTCCCTTGTTCGTCGGGTCAGATAACGGACGGCAGTCTGGCCCAACTCGGGCATGAACGCACCCCGATCGAACACTTTCAGTCGTCGCATGAAAACCCTCAGTAGCGCTTGGTTCTGGCCGGATTCGATGGGCGGGAGATCCTCCGGGGAACTCCGGGGAAACATAGGCCCCGTAGTGTTGCCCGACTTGTACGAGAAAGGGAGGAATTAATGTTTCAGGAGTGTTGACCAGCGATGATGCCTTGAAATCATTGACGAAACATCAGGCGTGGCCGAAGAAGTTTGATCCGATAGCCTGTTGATCATTGAATCCAAGGGGTGTCGGGGTGATGTGGAGTTCCCCTCCGCCCCGGCCGAAAAGCGGTCCGGGCCGGGTCCGGCCCGCGCCCGCGTACGGGGCGGGCCGCGGCAGCATTGGCCGAAGAGTGCTCAGACCGACCGTTCGGTCTGCCCCTTCCGGCCCCTGAACGAGGCGCTCGCGAGCGTCACCGCCGTGCCCGCCACCGCCCAGCCGGACAGCACCAGCAGGGGGCAGGTGAGGGCGTTGCCGTGGAAGTAGGCGAGGGACCGGGCGGACCAGGTGCCCGCGCCCGGCGGCAGGAACGGGCCGATGGTGCCCCAGAAGGGCGGCAGCAGGGGGTAGGGGTAGGCGCCGCCCGCGCTGGGGTTGCCCAGCACCACCACGATCGCGATCGCGAGCCCGATGCCGACGACGCCCGCGAGCCCCTGGAGGGCCAGGGTCAGGGCGCCGACGGCGAACACCACCAGGGCGCCCAGGCCCCACAGTCCGGCGATGCCGCCCGGCAGTGCGCCCAGGACGGGGCCCGCGACGACCGCGCCGAGCAGCCCCGAGCCGAGGGCGTACAGGGCGAGTGCCGCGAGCCGGACCAGGGCCCGGTGGGCGTTCGCGGGGCGGGCGCCCGCGCTGATCGCCAGGATCGCGGCGCACAGGTAGCCGCCCACGCACCAGCCCACGACCAGGTAGAACGAGCTGAGCCCACGGGAGTCGCCGGCGGCCGCCGGGACCACGTCGACGGTCTTCAGGGTGCGCTGCTGTGCCCGTTCGGCGCGGGCGACGACCGCCTCGGTGGCCTGGGCGAGCGAGCTGCCGGAGCCGCCGGCGACCAGCAGGGTGTCGGTGGTGCCCCGCGGGTCGACGATCAGGGCCGCGTCGAGATCGCGTTCGTGGATCTGCCGCAGCGCCGCCGCCTCGTCGCCGACCGTGCGCGGATCCAGGGGATGGCCGGGCAGTGCGGCCAGCTCGTACGTCAGTTGCCCCGCGATCTGCCGCGGGGCCACCACGCCGAGCGGGACGTCCCGGGGCTTCGGGCTGTGGAAGGCGCCGATGTAGGAGGCGATGAAGGCGAGCTGCAGCACCAGCACGCCGGTCACCAGCAGGGCGGCCCGGCCCGTCACCGCGTCCCGCACCTCCTGGAGGAAGCCGGTGCCGTCGCGGGGGGAGTGGGCCATGTGCGTCAGCCTGCGGGGTCCGCCGGGGTGGCGCAGGCGGTGGGGGCCGTCCGGGTGATCGCCGGGCGGCCGTGCGGGCGGTTCATTCGCACGTCTATTCGTACGGACGTTCGAGAAGTGGTTTATGGTGGAGAAGGAGGGGCGGTTTTCGGCCAGGGGGGAGCGAGCGGCAGGAGGTGCGATGGCGGGACGTCCGGCATTCACACACCTGCACACCGCTTCGGGCTTCTCGATGCGCTACGGGGCCACGCACCCCGAGCGCCTGGCCGAGCGGGCCGCCGAGCGCGGCATGGACGCCCTCGCCCTCACCGACCGCGACAGCCTCGCCGGCGCCGTCCGCTTCGCCCGGGCCGCCGCCGGGGCCGGAGTGCGGCCGCTGTTCGGCGTGGACCTGGCCGTACGGGAGCCGCTGCCGGCGCCCGGGCCCACGACGCGCCACCGCGCCCCGGTGCGCGGCGGGGCCTTCGTCGACGAGTCGGCACCCCGCACCGTCTTCCTCGCCCGCGACGGCGCGGCCGGCTGGGCCGCGCTGTGCGGGCTGGTCTCCGCCGCCCATGCGGCCGGTGCCGAGCGCCCCGAGCTGACCCGCCCCGACCTGGCCCGGGCCGCCGCCGGCCTCCGTGCCCCGCTGACCGTCCTGCTCGGCCCGGACTCCGAGGTCGGCCGCGCGCTCGCCGCCGGACGCCCCGACCGGGCCGCGCGCCTGCTGGAGCCCTGGCGCGAGATGTTCGGCGACGGCCTGCGCCTGGAGGTCGTCCGGCACGGCCGCACCGGCACCGGCCCCGGCTCCCTGCGACTCGCCGCCCGCACCGCCGGCTTCGCCGCGGATCAGCGCGTACGGGCCGTCCTGACCAACGCCGTCCGCTACGCCGACCCCGGCCAGGGGCCCGTCGCCGACGTCCTCGACGCCGCCCGCCGGCTGGTGCCCATCGACCCCCGCCGGCCCGGGTCCCTCGACGACGGCGAACGCTGGCTCAAGGACCCGGCCGCCATGGCCGCCGTCGCCGAAGAGGTCGCGGAGGCCGCCGGCCTGCGCCGCGCGGCCGCGCACCGGCTGCTCGCCATGACCGAGGAGACCGCCGCCGAGTGCCTCGTCGACCCCGCGGACCACCTGGGCCTGGGCTCCGTCCACTTCCCCGAGCCCCATCTGGTCGGCGCCGGCCACCGCACCGCCGCCCGCGTGCTGCGCTCCCGCTGCGCCGGGGCGATGGTGCTGCGCGGCCACGGCCGCGACCGCCGCTACTGGGACCGGCTGGACGCGGAGCTGGACACCATCGAACGGCGCGGCTTCCCCTCGTACTTCCTCACCGTCGCCCAGGTCGTCGACGACGCCCGCGCCCTCGGCATCCGCGTCACCGCCCGGGGCTCCGGCGCCGGCTCGCTGGTCAACCACCTGCTCGGCATCGCCCACGCCGACCCCGTCGCGCACGGCCTGCTGATGGAGCGCTTCCTGTCGGTGGAGCGGCAGGTGCTGCCCGACATCGACATCGACGTGGAGTCCGCACGCCGTCTGGACGTCTACCGCGCGATCTTCGACCGCTTCGGCGAGGAGCGGGTCGCGACCGTCTCCATGCCCGAGACCTACCGCGTCCGGCACGCCGTGCGGGACGTGGGCGCCGCCCTCGGCATGGAACCCGCCGCAGTGGACCGGATCGCCAAGGCGTTCCCGCACATCCGCGCCCGCGACGCCCGTGCGGCCCTGGTCGAACTGCCCGAGCTGCGCGACGTCGCCGCCGGGCCCCACGGCCTCGCCGACACCCGGCTGTGGGGGCTGGTCGAGGCGCTGGACGCACTGCCGCGCGGCATCGCCATGCATCCGTGCGGGGTGCTGCTCTCGGACGCCTCGCTGCGCGCCCGCACCCCCGTCGTGCCCACCAGCGGCGAGGGCTTCGCCATGTCGCAGTTCGACAAGGACGACGTGGAGGAGCTCGGGCTGCTCAAGCTCGACGTGCTGGGCGTGCGGATGCAGTCCGCCATGGCGCACGCGGTGGGGGAGATCCAACGGGCCACCGGGCGCCGCATCGACCTCGACGACCCCGCACAGGTGCCGCCGGGCGACCGGGCGACGTACGAGCTGATCCGTTCCACCGAGACGCTGGGCTGCTTCCAGATCGAGTCGCCCGGTCAGCGGGACCTGATCGGCAGGCTGCAGCCCGCCACCTTCCACGACCTCGTCGTCGACATCTCGCTGTTCCGGCCGGGCCCGGTCGCGGCCGACATGGTCCGGCCCTTCATCGAGGCCCGGCACGGACGCGCCCCCGTGCGGTACCCGCACCCCGACCTCGCCGGGGCGCTGGCGGAGACCTACGGCGTGGTCGTCTTCCACGAGCAGATCATCGAGATCCTGCGGATCATGACCGGCTGCGGCCGGGGCTTCGCGGACGAGACCCGCCGCGCCCTGTCCGACCCGGCCAAGGTGGGCCGGGTCCGGGCCTGGTTCGCGGAGAAGGCCGAGGAGCACGGCTACGCACCGGAGGTCGTCCGCCGCACCTGGGAGATCGTCGAGGCGTTCGGCAGCTACGGCTTCTGCAAGGCGCACGCCGTGGCCTTCGCCGTCCCGACGTACCAGTCGGCCTGGCTCAAGGCCCACCACCCGGCGGCCTTCTACGCCGGGCTGCTCACCCACGACCCCGGGATGTACCCCAAGCGGCTGCTGCTCGCCGACGCCCGGCGGCGGGGAGTGCCGATCCTGCCGCTGGACGTGAACCGGTCGGGCACGGCCTATTCGATCGAACTGATGTCCGATGACGTGTGGGGCCTCCGCCTCGCCCTCTCCGAGGTGCACGGCATCTCCCGGGCCGAGGCGCAGCGCATCGTGACCGGCCGCCTCCAGGGCCCGTACACCTCGCTCCAGGACCTGTGGCGGCGCGCCCGGCCCGGCAGGCCGGTGGCCGAACGGCTGGCGCGGGTCGGTGCGCTGGACGCCTTCGGCGCCAACCGCCGGGACCTCCTGCTGCACATCGCCGAACTGCACGGCCGCCGGGACCCCGACGGCGTCGTCCAGCCCACGCTGATCGACAGCGCCGCGGCCGGGCCGATCGGCCTGCCCGACCTGGACGCGCGGGAGCGGCTCGGCGCCGAGCTGGAGGTCCTCGGCATGGACACCTCCCGCCACCTGATGTCCGACCACCGGGCGTTCCTGACCGAGCTGGGCGCGATCCCGGCCCGGCGGCTGCGCGACGCCCGGCACGGCGAGACCGTCCTCGTCGCCGGCGCCAAGGCCGCCACCCAGACCCCGCCGGTCCGCTCGGGCCGCCGGGTCATCTTCACCACCCTCGACGACGGCACGGGCCTGGTCGACTGCGCCTTCTTCGACGACAGCCACCCCGCGTGCGCGCACACGGTCTTCCACTCGTGGCTGCTGCTCGTCCGCGGCGTGGTCCAGCGCCGCGGCCCGCGCAGCCTGAGCGTGGTGGGCGCGGCGGCCTGGGACCTGGCACGGCTCGCCGGGCTCCGCGAGGAGGGCGGGCTGGCGGCGGTGGCCGAGGTCCTGGCGGCAGGCGCGGCTCCTGCCGGCACCGCCCCGGGCCGGAGCATCCAGCTGCCCACCGGCTACGCCATGCACCCGTGGGCCGACCTGCAGCCCGCGGGCGAGGGCACGGCCACGGGGCGCAAGCTGTGGCACGCGAGCCAGGGGAGTGCGGGATGAACGCGCGAAGGCTTTCCCCGGTCCCGCCCCTTCCGGAGACCGGGGACAGGCCCCCGGCCCCCCGGACCGCGCTGCACGCGGCATTCGGAACAACCGTCCTGTACGTGCACTTCCACCCCGGCGCCGGCGCGGGCCACCTCGACGAGGAGACCTACGACGGTCTCCTCGCGCTGCTCGCCGAAATCACCCCCGCCGTGCAGGCGCTGCCCCCCGACGCCGCGCTCATGGACGTCCGCGGCGCCGTGCGCTACTTCGGGCACGACCCGGCCGAACTCGCGGAGTTGCTCCGCGTCCGCACCCTCGCCCGCTACGGCGTCGACTGCACCGTCGGCATCGCCGCCAACCCCATGCTCGCCAGGATGGCCGCACAGGACGGCGCCCCCGGGGCGGTCCGCACCCTCGGCGCGGGCCCGGACGACGTCGCCGCGTTCCTGGCCCGCAAGCCCGCCGCGGCGCTCTACGGCGTGGGGCCCGCCACGGCCCGCACCCTGTGCTCGTACGGCCTCGACAGCATCGGCCGGATCGCCGCCGCGCCGCTCCCCGCGCTGCAGCGCATCCTCGGCCCGGCCGCCGGGCTGCGGGTCCACGAGCGGGCGCGCGGCCTCGACCCCACGCCCGTCACCCCGGACACCCGGGCCCGCTCCCTGGGCGCCGAACACCGCTTCGACGGCGACGAGCTGGACCCGGACCACCGGCGCCGCGCGCTGCTCGCGCTCGCCGACGGGCTGGGTGCCCGGCTGCGGGGCGGCGGACAGGCCGCCCGCGGCCTGAAGCTCACCGTCCGCTACGCCGACGGCTCCAGCACCACCCGCAGCCGGACCTTCGCCGAACCGACCGCGCACACCCCCGACCTGACCGCCGCGGCCTATGCGCTGCACGCCGCCCTCGCGCTGCAGCGGGCCAGGGTCCGGGCCGTGGCGCTGCGCGCGGAGGGGCTGTGCGACGCCCAACGGGCCGCGCACCAGCTCACCTTCGACTCCGCCGACGAGAAGGCGCGGCGCGTGGAGGCCGCCGTCGACCGGGCGCGGGCGCGCTTCGGCATGGCGGCCGTGGGGCCGGCATCGACGCTGCACGTGGCCTGAAACCACTCCTTTACGATTTCTGGCAACTTGCTTGACGAAAGCAAAAGTTACCCATCAATCTACTCGCACGTCAGTTAACGCCCTTTTAGCACGCCTTTACCAAGCCTGAAACATGTGTTCCCGGCGTGACGAGGCGTGCCCACCCCCCACCTGCGAGGAGTCACCTGTGGTGCTGCGCCGCGTGTTCCGGAGACCGATCACGTCCCTCGGGGCCGCTCTTGCCCTGACCTTTGCACTGTCGGCGATTCCGGGGACCGCGGCGGCGGCCCCCGCCGGTGCGGACGTCGTCCGCAGTGGCTGGAACGACTTCTCCTGCAAGCCCTCCGCCGCCCACCCGCGGCCCGTCGTCCTCGTGCACGGCACGCTGGAGAACGCGACCAGCAACTGGTGGGCCTTCGCCCCCTACTTGGTCAACCGGGGCTACTGCGTCTTCTCCTTCGACTACGGCAAGCTGCCCGGCATCCCCGCGTTCCACGGCCTCGGACCGGTCGCGAAGTCGGCCGAGCAACTCGCCGGCGACGTCGACAAGGTGCTGGCAGCCACCGGAGCCGACAAGGTCGACATCGTCGGTCACTCGCAGGGCGGGATGATCCCCCGTCAGTACATGAAGTTCAACGGCGGTGCGAAGAAGGTGGGCGCCCTGGTGGGCATCGCCCCCAACAGCCACGGCACCACCCTCTCCGGTATCGCCAGGCTGCTGGACGTCGTCCCCGGCGCACGCGAGGTGATCGACGGCACCGCCCCCGGCCTGACCGACCAAGTCGTCGGCTCCGAGTTCATGAACCGCCTCAACGAGGGCGGCGACACCGTCCCCGGCGTCCGCTACACCGTCATCGCGACCCGCTACGACGAGGTCGTCACGCCCTGGCGCACGCAGTTCCTCTCCGGTCCGAACGTCCGCAACGTCACGGTCCAGGACCTCTGCCCGGTCGACATCTCGATGCACCTGACCGTCGGCACGATCGACCGCGTCGCCTTCCACGAGGCCGCCAACGCCCTCGACCCCGCGAACGCCACGCCGGCGAACTGCGCGTCGATGGTCAGCTAGGGGCGCCGCCGCACGGGTGGCCTTCGCCGCCGCCCTGCGGTAAATCGCTGGTGTCCCGGCCCGGCCCGGGAGACCCTGCGATCATGAGCGACGCACTCACCCTCACGTCCGGCACCACCACGACCGTCTCCCTCCTCAAGGCGGGCCGCACCAAGATCCGCTATCCGGCCGAGGTCCTGGCCGACGACGGCGCGCACGTCGTCGTCAGGGCCCCCTGGGCCGGGGAGGGCGACAAGGACTTCGGGTTCGTGCGGTTCGAGGCGGGGGACGTCTTCACCGAGCACTACTGGCGCGACCGCTGGTACTCCGTCAAGGAGGTGTGGGCCGCCGACGGGACGCGCAAGGGCTGGTACTGCGACGTCGCGCGGCCCGCCCGCGTCACGGCGGACGGCGTCGAGGCCGAGGACCTCGACCTGGACCTGTGGCTCTCCGGCGACGGACGCACCGTACTGCGCCTGGACGAGGACGAGTTCGCCGAGAGCGGGCTGGCCGAGCGCGAGCCGGAGACGGCGGACGCGGCGTGGCGGGCGCTGGACGAGCTGGAGGGGCTGGCCCGGTCGGGCGGCTTCGAGGCCCTGCTCGCCGTGGCATGACAGGCTGACGGTATGACCGACACCGGCAAGCGCACCTCCGCCCTCGATCTCCTCCTGGCCGTCGTGGACCCCGGCAGCTGGCGGTGCTGGGACGAGCCCGTCGCGCTGACCACGGACGATCCCGAGTACCGCGCCGATCTGCTCGCCGCCCGGGAGCTGACCGGCCTGGACGAATCGGTGATCACCGGTGAGGGGCGGGTGCGCGGCCGCCGGGTCGCCCTGGTGGCCTGCGAGTTCCGTTTCCTCGCCGGGTCCATCGGCGTCGACGCGGGGGAGCGGCTGGTGCGGGCCGTGGAGCGGGCCACCGCCGAGCGGCTGCCGCTGCTGGCGGCTCCCGCGTCGGGCGGCACCCGGATGCAGGAGGGCACCATCGCCTTCCTGCAGATGGTGAAGGTCACCGGTGCGATCACCGACCACAAGGCGGCCGGGCTGCCCTACCTCGTCTACCTCCGGCACCCCACGACCGGCGGAGTGCTCGCCTCATGGGGGTCGCTGGGCCACCTCACCGCCGCCGAACCGGCCGCCCTCATCGGCTTCCTGGGCCCGCGCGTCCACGAGGCGCTCTACGGCGAGGAGTTCCCGCCGGGCGTCCAGGTCGCCGAGAACCTGCTGGCCAACGGGCTGGTGGACGCCGTGCTGCCGGCCGGGCGGCTGGCGGAGGTGGCGGCCCGGGCACTGTCCGTCCTGACCGCGGACGGGGCGGGCCGGGTGGCTGCCGCTCCCCTCGATCCGCCCGGCGCCCGCCCCGACGTGCCCTCCGCCGAGGAATCGATTCGCCGCTCGCGCCGGCCCGACCGGCCCGGCGTACGGGAATTCCTGCGCGCCGCCGCCACCCACATCACGCTGCTCAGCGGCACGGGAGCGGGGGAGCGCGACCCGGGGCTCCTGCTCGCGCTCGCACGGGTCGGCGGCACTCCCTGTGTGGTCCTCGGCCACGACCGCGGCAGCCACCCGGACCCGGCCGCCGGCCAGGCCCTCGGCCCCGCCGGGCTGCGGGCGGCCCGCCGCGGCATGCGCATCGCGGCCGAGCTCGGCCTTCCGCTGCTCACCGTGGTGGACACCGCCGGAGCCGCGCTCTCGCGCGAGGCCGAGGAGGGCGGGCTCGCGGGGGAGATCGCCCGCTGCCTGGCCGACCTGGTGAACCTCCCCGCACCGACCCTCTGCCTGCTGCTGGGGCAGGGAGCCGGCGGCGCCGCCCTCGCACTGCTCCCGGCGGACCGCGTCGTGGCGGCACGGCACGCGTGGCTGTCGCCGCTGCCGCCCGAGGGGGCGTCGGCGATCCTGCACCGGACGACCGACCGCGCCTACGAGGTGGCCGCGCGCCAGGGAGTGCGCTCCGCCGACCTCCTGGCGAACGGGATCGTGGACCGCATCGTGGAGGAGGACGCCGCGCAGGGCGACTTCCTCGCGGCCCTCGGCCGTGTGATCGGAGCGGACATGGCGGCTCTCAGGGCGCGTGACCAGAACGAACGGCGCGCCGATCGACGCGCACGCTACCGGCGCCTCGGCGTTGCGGGCGGCTTCCCCGCATAGGGGCGGAGGGCGGAGAGACCACCGCCCGGTGGCTCCCGTTCAGCTCCCGTTTGACACCGGACCCCGGGGGACCCAGTGTCGGAAGGGAGCGACGTGGTCGCAGCGATTCACCCGGCCGGCACTGGCAGGGGGTCCCCATGCGAAGTGCGCAATCCGTGCGCTACGGGAATCTTGAGATCGAGCTGCCCGGCGACACCGGCGGCCGGATCAGGAGAGTGCCGCCCGCAACGCCTGCCCCGGAGATCGTTCTGCGGAGGGTCCTCACGGCTCCTCCGCCGTCCCTGTTCCTGGGGCGTGAGGAACAGCTGCAGGACGTGCGCAGTGCGATGGCGTCCCGGCGCCCCATCGAGTTCCACGCGCCGTGCGGACTCGGTACCACGACCCTCCTGCAGGCCGTAGCCGCCGATCCCGGCCGGCACGGTGTGCCGGCTGTGTTCCTGCAGGCCGGTGATGACGACGCGAGGGAACTGCTGCAGCGCGTTTTCGCCGCGTTCTACGCCTGCGACCCGCCCATGGTGCCCACCCCCGAGCAGCGTGCCGAAGCGCTCGCCGGGATGAACGCCGTGGTGGTGCTCGACGACGTGAGAGGCGGCTTCGAACAGGTGGGGCCGCTGATCGACGATCTTCCCGGCTGCGTTTTCGTGCTCGGTACGCCCCTTCCGGTCCTCGGACGCCACGGGGTGTCGCGGAACCTGCCCGGCCTCTCCGACGCCGCGGCCCTGGAACTGGTGGCGCGCGAACTGGACAGGCCCTTGACGGAGCTGTCCGGGCCCGAACAGTGGGCCGTGACGCGGTTCGTGGAGGCAGCGGAAGGCCGGCCCCTGCGCCTCAGACAGGGCGTTGCCCTGGTGCGCGAGGGCGAGTGCACGTTCGACGATCTCACCGAGTACGTCCGGCGTGACCCGCAGACCCTCGACCGGCTCGCCCTCGACGCGCTCGCCGAAAGCGAACGCCGCGTGCTGGCCGTTCTGGCCCTGGCGGCAGGCTCGCTGCTCCCCGGTGAGCTCCTGACGGTCATGAGCGATGTCGACGGTGCCGTCGAGGCCCTGCGGAAGCTGCGCCGACGCGGTATGGCGGAGCAGCGCGACGACCGGTTCGGATTGCCGGTGTGCCGGGCCGACGGCTACCGGCCCACCCTGTTCGCGTACCTCAACCTGTCCCATGCCGTCCACGAACTCGGCAGCTGGCTGGGCGCCCGCGATCCGGACGGCGAGGAGACCGAGGACGCGATCACGGCGGCCGTGTCCGTGATCGCCTTCGTGGCCGAGCGCCGCGAGTGGCAGGCCGTGATCCGCCTGGTGCGGGAAATCCAGCCGATTCTGGCGCTGAAGGGCCGCTGGGAAGCCTGGAATCACGTGCTCACCGAGGGGATCGAGGCGGCCAGGGCGGCCGGCGACCAGGCGTCCGAAGCGCTCTTCACCAACCAGCAAGGACTGCTCGACTTCTGCGGGGACCGACTCGACGCCGCGCGGGACTGCTTCGAAAAGGCCCGTGACCTGTGGGAACGGCTGGGCGACGGAGCCGGATCGGCAGTCGCCCTGCACAACCTCGCACAACTCCGTCCCGTGGTCGGCCAACCCGCGTCCGCGTCCACGTCCTCTTCACCGTCCCCTTTCCCGCCCTCGTCTTCGCCCCCGTCCCCGCCTCGGCAACGGCACGGGCCACCGCGCCGTAAGCTCTGGTGGGCCGTTGCCGCGGCATGCGCCGCTGTCGCCCTCGTCGGCGGCATCGCCATCAGTGCCCTCGTCTCGGGCGGAGACGGCTCGTCCGGTGGTACGTCCGGAGACACGGACACGTCCTCTCCTTCTCCTGCGTCGGTCGCCGGTACCTACGCCCGAGGCGAGGGTCGCACGCAAGTGCGCCTGCTCCTGGAGCCCGCCGGTTCCGATGCCTACCGGGCGACCGGGACGCAGGACGGAAGCCACGGCACCGACCCTGCGACGTGCGAGCAGGAGTTGGGGAACGAGCCGAAGGTGGATCCCGCGGACGCCGTCATCAGGGGCGACGGATCCACCTACGCGGGCACGTTCATCCAGGTGGTTCCGGGAACGACGGCCGGCACGTGCCGCTACCTGGCGTACAACGTGACCCTTCAGGTCGTCGACCAGGACACGGTGCGGATGTGTCCTCAGACGCTCGGGTGCACCACCTACCAGCGCTCGGAGTAGCGAGAAAAGAGCGCACAATGGTCGGCATGGCCTTGCAGATGACCGTCGACCCGGACGCCACCGAACCCCCCTACGAGCAGATCCGCGCCCGCATCGCCGACCGGGCCCGCTCCGGCGAGCTCCCCGTCGGCTACAAGCTGCCGACCGTGCGCGGCTTCGCGGAGGACCTGGGGGTGGCGGCGAACACGGTGGCCAAGGCGTACCGTGCACTGGAGGCGGACGGGGTCATCGAGACCCGCGGCCGCAACGGAACGTTCATCGCCGCCCCGGGCGACACGGCCGCCCGCGAGGCGGCCGCCGCGGCGGCGACGTACGCCCAGCGGGCCCACCGCCTGGGCCTGGACCGGCAGGCGGCTCTGGCAGCCGTCCAGGACGCGCTGCGGGTGGCGTACGGGGACTGAAAGCGCCCCCGTCCCGCCCGGCCCCTGCACCTCTACAGGTACAACCCGGCGTCCGCCCCGTCCTGCTGGCCCGGCACCGACGTCGGGCCGGCCCCCCGCCGTAGGGCGAAGAGCTCCGCCAGCGTCGCTCCGTGCCGGCCCACCCCCTCCTCGCGGCCCAGCCACGCCACCGCCTCGCGCCGGGTCAGCGGGCCCACCTCGATGCGGGCCAGGCAGCGGCCCGGCCGCACCACGGCCGGGTGCAGGCGCTCCAGGTCCTCGTTGGTGGTGACGCCCACCAGGACGTTGCGGCCCTGGCCCAGCAGACCGTCCGTCAGATTCAGCAGCCGCGAGAGGGCTTGGCCCGCCGCGTGCCGGGCCTCGCCGCGGATCAGCTCGTCGCAGTCCTCCAGGAGCAGCAGCCGCCAACGGCCGCCCTTCGCCGAGCCGTCGTCCTCGCCGATCGCGATGTCCATCAGATAGCCGACGTCGTTCAGCAGCCGCTCCGGATCCAGCACGCAGTCCACCTGGCACCAGTCCCGCCACGACCGCGCCAGCGTCCGCAGCGCGGACGTCTTGCCGGTGCCCGGCGGGCCGTGCAGGAGCAGCAATCGGCCGGCGATGTCGTCCGGGGTCACCTTCATCAGCCGGTCCATCGCATCGGCCACCGGCGCCGTGTAGTGGGCCCGGACCTCCTCCCACGTGCCGGCGGAGATCTGCCGCGTCGTGCGGTGCGGGCCGCGCCGCGGCGAGAGGTACCAGAAGCCCATGGTGACGTGCTCGGGCCGCGGCTCGGGGTCGTCCTCCGCGCCGTCCACCGCCTGCTCCAGCACCGCCTTGGCCAGCTCGTCGCTGACGGCCGTCACCGTCACGTCCGCACTGCGGTTCCAGCGGGCCGCCAGCAGCGACCAGCCCTCGCCCTCGGCGAGGATCGCCCTGCGGTCGTCGTCCCGGGCCGAGCGCACCACCCGGGCCTCGGGCGGCAGCAGCGAGGCACCGGAACGGACGCGCTCCATCGAGTGGCCCCGGGCGTAGGGCTGTTCGCCGCGCGAGAAGGGTCCGAGGAAGAGGGCGTCGATGACATCGGCCGGGGCATCGGCGTCCACGTTCAGCCGGACGAGCGGGGACGGCGGGCGGTCGTCACTCCTGTCGGCACACATGCCGCCCATGATCCGGCACGGATCGCCCCGGCGCACCCGGGTTTTCCCCGTTTCCGCCCCCGTTGGCCGAGAAGCCACCGCACACGCTTTCCGCCACGGATACCCTTTCCGTGATGGGACGTCATGGGGGAGGTCCAGCGTTGCTGCGGGCGACGTGGTGGCGGCGGTCGCGGCCGCCGCGGTGGCGGCTCGTGGCGCTGCTCACGGCCACGGCCCTCGCCCTCGCCGCGCTGGTCACCGCCGCCCTGCTGGCCCGGCAGCAGGGCGGCGACCGGGGCCGCCCGGACGCCGCCGCCCGCATAGGCTGGGGCTTCACCCACACCCAGTACAGCGCCGACCTCGGCCAGGACGCCGCCCGCCGCACCGCCGCCAAGACCCTCTCCGGCGCACCCCTGCCGCAGAACCAGCACATCATGGGCTGGGGCGCCGACAACCCCGAGCCGCGCCGCGGCCGTTACAACTTCACCGACCTGGACCGGCGTGTCGCGCTCATGCGCAGCACCGGCACCGCGCCCGTCCTCACGCTGTGCTGCGCCCCCGACTGGATGAAGGGCGGCGACGAGCACACCGACTGGTCGCAGAAGTCGCTGGAGACCGCCCCCGACCGCGCCCACTACAAGGACTTCGCCCGGCTCGCGGGTGTCATCGCCCAGCGCTATCCGGACGTGCGCCACTTCATCGTCTGGAACGAGTTCAAGGGCTTCTACGACGAATCGAGGAAGCGCTGGGACTACGAGGGGTACACCGAGCTCTACAACCTCGTCTACAAGGAGCTGAAGAAGCGGAACAGGCACGCCCTCGTCGGCGGTCCGTACGTCGTCATGGACAGCGAGGCCCCCGGCGACGACGCCAACGCCTCCCGGGTGAGCGGCCCGTGGGGGGCCGTGGACCAGCGTGCCGTCGACGCCCTGGAGTACTGGGACGAGCACAAGGAAGGGGCCGACTTCGTCGTCGTCGACGGCGCCAGCTACACCCGCACGGGCAACCGGCCCGTCCCCGACGAGTTCGCGGCCACCCGGAAGTTCGCCGACGTCACCACGTGGCTCGGCCGGACCACGGGCCTGCCGGTGTGGTGGGCCGAGTGGTACGTCGAGCCCGCCGACGAGCACGACGGCCGCAAGACGTGGACCGAGCCCCACCGCGTCGCCGTGCAGGCCAGCGCCATGATGCAGCTGGCGGGGGCGGGCGCGGCCGGCGCGTTCTACTGGAACCCCGAGGAACGGGGCGCCGACTGCCCCGGCTGCCTGTGGCGCAGTACCGAACTGCGCGACGGGGGAGGGGCGTTGCCCATGATGGACCTGCTCGCGCGGTTCGCCGGAGCCTTTCCGCCGGGCACGGACTTCCGCACCGCCGACGTGCCGGAGGAGGACCGCGCGCGGGTGCAGGTGCTGGCCGCCGGCAGCTCCGTCCTGGTCGTCAACACCCAGGACAGAGCGGTCGCGACGCGGGTCGACGGCCGTGCGGTCGAGCTCGCGGCCTACGAGGTCCGCTGGCTCTGAAGGCGTGCACACGGCCGGGGAATCACCCGTCCGGGGCGGGTCCGGGCTGTTGTCATCACCGCGGCCCGCGGAAAGACTTCCCCCTGCGCCCACCGCGCCGGGAACGAAAGGGAAGCCGCTGTGCCCGAGAACGCGAGTCAGGCCCTCGTCATCGTCGACGCGGAGGAGAACTACTACGTCCTGCCCCGGGAGACCGTCGAGACGGCGAAGGCCGCGCCCGAGGCCAGAGACGCCATCGAGGCACACCTGCGGGAGAGCGTGCGGATCCCGCTCGCCGGCGGCTACAGCTTCGCCGGCCTGCTGCAGCTGCCCGCCGCCAGCGAACTGGCCCACTACACCGCCGAGCCCTCCTGGCCCGTCGCCACCACCTCCTGACCGTGACCGCCGCCCCCGACGTGCTGCTGCACCGGACCACCGTCACCCGCGCCGAACAGCACGCCTTCGCCGCCCACGGCCACGTCCGCCTCCCCGGACTGTGGGACCGGGCGCTCGCCGGCCGTATCGCCGCGGAGGGCCGGGCCCGGCACGCCGCGGCCGTGATCCCGCGGCGCGGACCGCGCACCCCCGTCTCCGCCCGCCGCCTGCCCGCCCGGAACACCCCCGCCGCCGGCGGACCGCTGCTGGCCCGGATCCACCTGGCGCTGACCGGTGCGGCGCGGGCGCTCACCGGCCGGCTGCTCGTCCCCACCTTCGCCGCGTACGGTTACTACGAGAACGACGACGAGGTCTTCCTCCACATCGACACCGAGCAGTGCGGCCTGACGCTGCTGACCACCGCCTTCGGCGACGTCGGCCCGCTCCACGTCCACCCCGGCCTGACCGGCAGCACCATGGAGCGGCTCGGCGCCCTGGAGAGCGACCCCGCCTGGGACCGCCACGGCGGAACGCGCCTGACCTACCCGGACACCGGAGTCACCGCCCTGAACGGCCACGTCCTGCCGCACCACCGGCCCGGGAGCCGGACGCCGGGCCTGCGCGCCGTCGCCGCCCTGTGCTACCGGCCGCTGTTCTGAGGCGCTTCCGCCCCTCCTACGACATCGTCGCCAGCCGCCACGCCAGTACCCCCAGCACCACGGCCAGCAGCGGCAGCGCGAACCAGAACGTCCCCTGCAGCCACCGCAGCTGCCGCACCCCCGGCCGCGCCCCCACGCGCACCAGCTCCCGCGCCGTCAGCAGCACCAGCAGCATCCCCGCCGCCAGCGCACCGACCACCGTCACCGGCGTCCACGTCACCCGCGGCCCGGCGGGGCCCGGCCGCGGAGCGGGGGCGCTGCCGGCGGGTTTTTCCTTGAGCTCGTAGAGGACCGCGTCCTCGTTGCTGAGCACCCGGCGCAGCTCCGGCCGCCCGTCGAGGGAGCGCCGCAGCCGCTGCTCCCAGTCGGGGGCGTAGCCCGCGCTGAGCTCCAGATAGACCGACTGCCCGCGGCCCACCATGAGATAGGCGTGGGGGCCGGCCTGCTGCAGGGCGCTCACCAGGCCGGGCACCTGGGCGGGGTCGCGCGGGGCGAGGGCCGGTTCGTACAGCACGCGCTCCATGTCGCGCGCTCCCCACGGGATGGCGGGGGTGACGTCGGTGGCGGTGTTGCTGCTCAGCCACAGCAGACGGACGGTCGGCCGGTCGTGGCGGTAGACGTAGTCCATGGCCGCGACCTCGCCGGGGCGGACGCGTTCGAACGGCTCGTTGCCCCAGCGGGCCACCAGGAAGCCCAGCACGAGCACCAGGCCGGCGAGCAGCGCCGCCAGCGGCCCGCGCCAGACGCGGGCCTGCCGGGCGCCGGGGCGCGGGAAGAAGGCGAGCGCGGCGAGGGCGCAGGCACCGGGCAGGGCGAAGAGGAAGACGCGCAGGGCCACTTCGCCGCCGTAGGACTGCATGCCGAAGGCGAGGAACGGAACGCAGGCCAGGACCGGCAGGCAGACGTCGCCGAGCCCGGCGCGGCGGCGCCGCCACCAGCCCAGTGCGGCGCACGCCAGCACGCCGCCGGCGAGGGCGACGCGGACGTAGAGCACCATCTTGTGCGTGGCGCTGCCGCCCTCGATGCGGCCCGACACGGACGAGGAGAGATTGCCGCCCAGCGATCCCAGCCCGCCGAAGAGGTCGTCGAAGTGGCCCGACCAGTACGGCTCCGCCAGGAACCCCACCCACACCGCGAGCAGCACCCCGCACAGCAGGGGCAGCCCGGTCGGCGACAGCCGCCGCACCAGCACCAGGGCGGTGACGACGCCCAGCATGACGAAGGGCGTCAGCTGATGGCTGGCGACCGAGGCGGTGAACAGCACGATCGCCAGCGCCAGCAGGGCCACGCGCGTGCCGCGGCCGGCCGGCACGACCTCCTGCTCGCCGGGCAGCAGCCGGCCGCGCAGCTGCCCCGGCCAGCGGAACCACACCAGCAGGACGGCCACGAACAGCAGGTAGAAGAAGTAGTTGAGGGACTGGGGGGAGAAATAGTCCTGCCCCACCCAGCCGGACAGCGCGAACAGCCAGAGCGCCGTCCACGTCGCCCGCCAGCTTGCCCGGACCGCGCGCATCAGCAGCCACAGCGGTGCCAGGCAGAGCAGCTGGACGGCCAGCGGCCACCAGCGCAGCACCTCGGTGAGGTCCTCCACGCCGCAGGCGCGGGCGGCGAACGCGGCCAGGGCGAAGAAGCCGGGCCAGCTCCAGCGCGCGTCGAGGTCGGGCGCGGCCACCCCCGTGCGGTCGATGAAGTCCAGGAAGCCCAGGTGCTGCCAGGCCGTGGCGAAGCGCGGGCGGTCCTCCAGGAGCGCGGGCACCGCATGCAGCGACACCACCGTCACCAGCAGCACCGTCAGCAGCAGCCAGGGGCGCGGGCGGGGCAGCGACAGCGCGCCCGCGAAGCACACCACGAGCAGCCCGGCGCCCAGCAGCGTCGCCACCGGCAGGACGGACACCAGCCCGAACCCGCCCATGCCGTCCAGGTCCACCTCGCCCACGGCCGTCAGCGGCAGCCAGTACAGCGCCAGCGCACCGGCCAGCAGCACCTGCACCAGCCGGGCCGCCGTCTCCGGCGTGCGCCACCGGCGCACACGGCGCACGGGCGTGGCCACCGGCAGCGCCGCGGACACCGGCGGCTCCTCCGCCTTCTTCCCGGCGGCCTTCTTCTCCGCCTGCTCCGCCCCTCTCTCCGGCCCCTCGGGGCCGGGCCGGACGTCCGGGCGGCGCTCCGGATGGTCGATGTCCAGCCGCACGCCCAGCGGGACGGTGTCCGGATCGAGCGCCGAGCGCAGCGCCCAGCGGGTGCCGAGCGAGCGGGTCTCACGCTCCTTCGCGCCGTCGTCCCGCCGGTCGCCGTGCACCGCCAGGTCCGCCAGGTCGCCGTCGGGCGGCGTCTCGTCGGCGCCGGAGGAGGGCGCCGGAGCCGCTGCCCTGAGCACTCCCCGCAGCTTCACCGCCGCGATGCCCGTGATCACCGTCAGGCTGCAGATCTCCGCGACCCCCGCGCCCGTCAGCCCCATCCGGGGCAGCAGCACCAGCGTCAGCCCCAGCACCAGCAGACACAGCAGCCCCTGCAGATAGGCCAGCCCGGCCGTCCGGCTCTGCGCCCGCAGCACCGCGAAGTAGACCTCCATGACCACCCGCAGCGCCGCACCCACCGCGAACCACCGCAGCAGCGGCGTCGCCGCCTCCGCGTATCCCCGGCCGAAGACCCGCAGGACGTAGGGGGCCAGGAGGAACAGCAGCACACAGACCGGCACCATGATCCTGGCCATCCGGCGCAGCGCGGCCCGGCAGTTCTCCGCCAGCCGCGCCGGGTCGTGCGAGCCCTCCACCGTCAGCGAGGCACCCATGTTGATCGCCAGCAGGTTGACCGTGCCGGCGATGGTGGAGGTGATGTAGAAGTAGGCGTTGTCGGCGGAGCTGACCTGGGCGGCGATGATCACCGGGACGAGATAGACCACCGCCAGGGAGAACAGCGACCCGGTGTAGTCCCCGGCCAGGAAACGCCCCATCTCCCGGGGCGACGCCGGGCACGCGCTGTCCTCGGTCGCCCGTACGTGCGCGGGCACCAGCCGCCGGAACACCAGCCAGCCCAACGGCACCACCGACACCGCGATGGAGACCACCCAGGACACGAACACCCCGGACACCGGCAGCGCCACCGCCAGCCCCACCAGCAGCGCCAGCTTCACCGCCGAGAAGACCGTGTTGCCCACCGGCACCCAGAACGCACTGCGCAGCCCCGTCAGCACCCCGTCCTGCAGGGTCAGCAGCGACCAGGCCACCACCGCCGCCACGAACCCGAGCCCCGGCAGCCATCCGTGCAGGAAGCGGTAGGAGGGCCCCCAGAGGTCCAGCGTGGCCAGGAACGCCCCGGCCGCGATGGCGACCAGCACCGAACTGCCCGCGTACGTCCGCAGCACCAGGGCGCCCGTCGTCCGCCCCGCCACCGGGATGAAACGGGCCAGCGCCCCCGTCAGCGTCACCGCCGTCAGCCCCGCCAGCAGCTTCATCGCGGCGATGGCCGCCGAGCCCTGACCGACCGACTCCTCGGTGTAGTACCGGGCGGCGACCAGCCAGAACCCCACCCCCAGGACGGCACTGATGCCCGTGTTGAGCATCAGCGCGAAGGCATTGCGGAACAACGGACTGCCGACGCCGCGCCCGGGCAGCCGCAGCCGGCGGGACGCCGGCTCCTCGGCTCTGCCCTCGGTGCGTTCCTCGATCGGCGCGGACGTGTCAGGCACAGGCTTCGGTCGCTTTCCTGATGGCGCTGCGGCTGCGGCGGACGACGGCGTACCCCTTGGTCAGGACCCGGTCCCCGGCGAAGAGCCGACCGAGGCCCCGGCCCTCCACCAGCCGTTCGAACTCGGCGATCCCCGTGGTGCGGCGCACGGTCACCCGCTCCAGGGCGTAGGGGCCCTGGCGACGCGTGGCCAGCGCGTTGCCCACGGCGAGCGAGACACCGAACCCGGCCGCGCGCACCGTACCGCGCACCCGGCGGCTGGAGTAGCCGTAGGGATAGGCGAACGACACGGGTGGGTGACCCAGTTCGGCCGTCAGAAGGTCACGGCAGTGCCGCACCTCGAACGACAGCCGCTCATCGGTCAGCTGATCGAGCTGCGGGTGCGTGTGGCTGTGCCCGCCGATCTCCACCCCCGCCGCGGCCAGCTCCCGGAGCTGGTCCCAGCTGAGCATCAGGTCGAGCGCGCCCCCGGTCTCGTGCGCGCCGCGCAGCCAGCCCGTGGACGCGAACAGCGTCGCCGCGAAGCCGTGCCCGGCCAGGACGGGCAGGGCGTAGCGGTGCACGCCCTCGTACCCGTCGTCGAACGTGATCAGCACCGGCTTGGGGGGCAGCCGCCCGCCCCCGCGCCAGGCGGCGGCCAGCCGGCCGGCCGTCACCGGCGTGTGGCCGAAGTCGGCCAGCAGCCGCATCTGTTCGGCGAACGCCTCCGGCGAGACCGACAGGCCGTACGCCGCCCGGGCGGGCGAGTGCGCCACCGCGTGGTACATCAGGATCGGCACCGGGCCCGCGCTCATGCCCCGGCCCCCCGCCAGGGGGGCGCCGCCCCGGTCGGCTCCGGCGCCGGCACCGCGAAGCGGCCGCCGCCCCGGCGCGCCCGCAGGCTGCCCAGGGCGTAGCCCCC
>NZ_JAIXMK010000087.1:0-46408 GCF_020328095.1 Streptomyces sichuanensis | reverse complement strand
ACAACGTGCTGGTCTTCCCCGGCGTCTTCCGCGGCCTGCTGGACGCGCAGTCGCGGACGGTGAACACGGACATGATGCTGGCCGCGGCCCGGGCGCTCGCCGATGTGGTCGCCGAGGACGAGCTCAACGCGAACTACATCATCCCCAGCGTCTTCAACGACAAGGTCGCAGGAGCGGTCGCGGGCGCCGTCCGGGAGGCCGCCAAGGCCGCCGGAGCCGCTGTGACGGCCACCACGACGGTCTGACGCACGGCGCGTCGAGTGGCGCGACGCTCCTGGGCCCCCCATAAGGTGTCGGGCAGGCATCGGGCCGCAGAAATGCGGCTGCATCCGAGGCTGTGGCGCTGGCCGTGGCGCTTTCCGTGTGACTCTCCAGGGTGCCGGATTGGCTTTCCCGCCACTGGTGGGGGCAGGATGCGTAACCGGGCGCGAGGGTCTGGCAAACGGACCCGGGTCCGGGGACTGTCCGAGGGCCCTGGCAGCATCGGCTTCGATCTCACGCCTCATTGGCAAGAAGAACACGGGAGTACAACATGAACCGCAGTGAGCTGGTGGCCGCTCTGGCCGACCGCGCCGAGGTGACCCGCAAGGACGCCGACGCCGTTCTGGCCGCCCTCGCCGAGACCGTCGGCGAGGTTGTCGCCAAGGGCGACGAGAAGGTCACCATCCCCGGCTTCCTGACCTTCGAGCGCACCCACCGTGCCGCTCGGACCGCGCGCAACCCGCAGACGGGCGAGCCGATCCAGATCGCTGCCGGTTACAGCGTGAAGGTCTCCGCGGGCTCCAAGCTCAAGGAAGCCGCGAAGGGCAAGTAAAGCCTCGGGCGCTGCGACCAGCGCCTCGAAAGCCTGAAAGGGCGGCCGTCCCGGTCCGGGGCGGCCGCCCTTTTGCCGTCCGTGAGGGCCTGTCAGCCCCGTGACGGGCCGTAGAACACGAAGAAGCCCGTACGGACCATCGAAGGTCTGTACGGGCTTCAGACGGCCTTACGGGACGTCAGTCGACGTTCTCCTCAGGGCCGGTGGTCAGCCGGTGGTCAGCTGGCGTCGCCGCCGGGCATCTCCACGTTCGCACCCAGGTCGCGCAGCTTCTGCATGCTGTGCTGTCCCGGGGGGTGACCCCCGGACCCCCAGCCGGGGGCCGGTGGTCAGTTGGCGTCGCCGCCGGGCATCTCCACGTTCGCACCCAGGTCGCGCAGCTTCTGCATGAAGTTCTCGTAGCCACGGTTGATCAGGTCGATGCCGTGGACCCGCGAGGTGCCCTCCGCGGCCAGGGCCGCGATCAGGTACGAGAAGCCGCCGCGCAGGTCGGGCACGACCATGTCGGCGCCCTGCAGCTTCGTCGGGCCGGAGACGACCGCGGAGTGCAGGAAGTTGCGCTGACCGAAGCGGCAGGCGGAGCCGCCCAGGCACTCGCGGTAGAGCTGGATGTGGGCGCCCATCTGGTTGAGCGCGGACGTGAAGCCCAGGCGGGACTCGTAAACCGTCTCGTGGACGATCGACAGGCCGCTCGCCTGCGTCAGGGCCACCACCAGCGGCTGCTGCCAGTCGGTCTGGAAGCCGGGGTGGACGTCCGTCTCCAGCGCTATGGCGTTGAGCGAGCCGCCCGGGTGCCAGAAGCGGATGCCCTCGTCGTCGATCTCGAAGGCACCGCCGACCTTGCGGTAGGTGTTGAGGAAGGTCATCATCGACCGCTGCTGCGCGCCGCGGACGTAGATGTTGCCCTTGGTGGCCAGCGCGGCGGACGCCCAGGAGGCCGCCTCCAGGCGGTCGGACAGCGCGCGGTGGTTGTAGCCGCCGAGCTTGTCGACACCGGTGATCCGGATCGTCCGGTCGGTGTCCATGGCGATGATCGCGCCCATCTTCTGCAGCACGCAGATGAGGTCCTCGATCTCCGGCTCCACGGCCGCGTTGGACAGCTCCGTGACGCCCTCCGCCAGCACGGCGGTCAGCAGCACCTGCTCGGTCGCGCCGACCGAGGGGTAGGGCAGGCGGATCTTGCAGCCGCGCAGTCGCTGCGGGGCCTCCAGGTACTGGCCGCCCTCGCGCTTCTCGATCGTCGCACCGAACTGGCGCAGGACCTCGAAGTGGAAGTCGATCGGCCGGCCGCCGATGTCGCAGCCGCCCAGGCCCGGTATGAAGGCGTGGCCGAGGCGGTGCAGCAGCGGGCCGCACAGCAGGATCGGGATGCGCGAGGAGCCGGCGTGCGCGTCGATGTCGGCGACGTTGGCGCTCTCCACGTACGTGGGGTCCAGCACCAGCTCGCCGGGCTCGTCACCGGGGCGGACGGTCACACCGTGCAGCTGCAGCAGGCCGCGCACGACGCGCACGTCACGGATGTCGGGGACGTTGCGCAGCCGGCTCGGACCGTGCCCGAGCAGCGCGGCGACCATGGCCTTGGGGACCAGGTTCTTCGCGCCGCGGACGCGGATCTCTCCCTCAAGCGGAGTACCGCCGTGGACAAGCAGGACATCGTCAGGGCCGGTCATGGATCTCGCGTTCCTGGAGTTGGGCAGGGGGCAAGAAGAAAGGGTAATGGGACCGGAAGGCCGTTCTGCCGCCCCGGAGGGGCCTTCTGCACGTCATGGGTTTGTCACAACACTCTGCGTATATGGAATCGTCGCTACCGGTTATCGCCGGGTCGCTGCCGGTCATTTGCGCGGGCGCTGCTCTCGTACGCCCCCCTGCCGCCCCCGCCACATTGCCGCTGTCCACTCCCCGAACGGCCCCGATATGGGGGATCATGGCGCCATGGCCGAGGTGTCCTCGCTCACAGGACGACTGCTCGTCGCGACACCGGCACTCGCCGACCCGAATTTCGACCGTGCGGTGGTGCTGCTGCTCGACCACGACGAGGAGGGATCCCTCGGCGTGGTCCTGAACCGGCCGACCCCGGTCGGCGTCGCCGACATCCTCGAATCCTGGGCCGCGCTGGCCGGGGAGCCGGGAGTGGTCTTCCAGGGCGGGCCCGTCTCGCTGGACTCCGCCCTGGGCGTGGCGGTGGTGCCGGGGGAGGCGCACGACCAGGACGGCGCGCCCGGCGCCGACGACGGGCCCCTGGGCTGGCGCAGGGTGCACGGCGCGATCGGGCTGGTCGACCTGGAGGCCCCGCCGGAGCTGCTGGCCACCGTCCTGGGCTCGCTGCGGATCTTCGCCGGCTACGCGGGCTGGGGCCCGGGACAACTGGAGGACGAGCTCGTCGAGGGCGCCTGGTACGTGGTCGAGTCCGAGCCGGGTGACGTGTCGTCCCCCGATCCGCAGCGGCTGTGGCGGGCCGTACTGCGGCGTCAGCGCAACGAACTGGCGATGGTCGCCACCTATCCGGACGACCCGAGCCTCAACTGACGGGGTCCGGCCCCAGTACCCTTGGGGACCATGAGCACTCTTGAGCCCGAGCGCGGGGCAGGTACCGGCACCCTCGTAGAGCCGACACCGCAGGTGTCGCACGGCGACGGCGACCACGAGCGCTACGCCCATTACGTCCAGAAGGACAAGATCATGGAGAGCGCGCTCTCCGGCTCCCCGGTCGTCGCCCTCTGCGGCAAGGTCTGGGTGCCCGGGCGCGACCCGAAGAAGTACCCGGTCTGTCCGATGTGCAAGGAGATCTTCGACGGCATGGGCGCCGGCGGGGACGACAAGGGCGGCAAGGGCGGCGACAAGAAGTAGCCACCGGCTGCTCAGCCCGGGCTTTCGACGGCTCCCGGGGCGCGAGGTCGCGCTCCGGGAGCCGTTTGCGTGCACGGGGGCCGTTTGCGTGCACGGGAGCCGTTTGCGTGCACGGGGGCGTTCGTGATGGCGGGAGTCGTTCGGGCCGGTGGCGGACGCCGGCGGACGGGCACGTCGGCAGGGGCCCTGCGGCCCCTCTTGGCCGACGGGAGTCTTGCCCCGCGCCTGCTGCGCGGCTAGGACGGACGCATGCCGCACGAGCTGATCCCCTCCCCGCGACGAGTCGCAGAGATCCCGCCCGCCGGTCTGTACGTGCTCGACGACGAGACGCTGATCGAGGCCGGGCCGGGTACGGAGGGCGTCGCGCGCTGGCTGCGCGCGACCGTCGGGGCCGCCACCGGCCTGCCCCTGCAGCCCGGCGACGACAGCGACAACCGCATCGCGCTGAGCATCGACCCGGCCGTCGAGCGACAGCTCGGCCCCGAGGGCTACCGCATCGTCGTCGACGGCCACGCCCTGCGCATCCACGGCGGCAGCGCGGCCGGACTCTTCTGGGCAGCCCAGACCTTCCGTCAGATGCTCGGCCCGGACGCCTTCCGCCGGGCGCGGGTGAGCCCGCGCCGCGAGTGGACCGTGCCCTGCGTCGTCGTCGAGGACGCACCCCGCTTCGCGTGGCGCGGCGTCCTGCTCGACGTCGCCCGGCACTTCATGCCCAAGGACGGCGTGCTGCGCTACCTCGACCTGCTCGCCGCGCACAAGCTCAACGTCCTCCACCTTCACCTGACGGACGACCAGGGCTGGCGCATCGAGATCGAGCGCTACCCCCGGCTGACCGAAGTGGGCGCGTGGCGCGCCCGGACCAAGGTGGGCCACCGGGCGTCGCCGCTGTGGGACGAGCGGCCGCACGGTGGTTATTACACGAAGGACGATATTCGCGAGATCGTCGCGTACGCCGCCGAACGGCACATCACGGTCGTCCCCGAAATCGACGTCCCCGGCCACTCGCAGGCCGCCATCGCCGCGTACCCGGAGCTGGGCAACACCGACGTCATCGACACCACCACCCTTTCCGTCTGGGACACCTGGGGCGTCAATCCGAACGTACTCGCCCCCACTGACAACACCCTCGCCTTCTACGAGAACGTCCTCACCGAGGTCCTCGAACTCTTCCCCTCGCCCTTCGTCCACATCGGCGGCGACGAGTGCCCCAAGGAGCAGTGGAAGGCGTCGCCCGCCGCGCAGGCGCGCATGGCGGCGGAGGGACTGGCGGACGAGGACGAGCTGCAGAGCTGGTTCATCCGCCACTTCGACCGGTGGCTCGCCGAACGCGGCCGACGGCTCGTCGGCTGGGACGAGATCCTTGAAGGCCGGCGGCAGGGAGGAAGCCTGGCGCCCGGCGCCGTCGTCTCCTCCTGGCGCGGCCTCGCCGGCGGCATCGCCGCCGCCCGCGCCGGCCACGACGTCGTCATGTGCCCGGAGCAGCAGGTCTATCTGGACCACCGGCAGGCCGCCGGCCCCGACGAGCCCGTACCCATCGGCTACGTCCGCACCCTGGAGGACGTCTACCGCTTCGAGCCCGTACCGCCGGAGCTGACGCAGGAGCAGGCCGCGCACGTCCTCGGCGCCCAGGCCAACCTCTGGACCGAGGTGATGGAGACCCAGCAGCGCGTCGACTACCAGGCGTTCCCCCGGCTGGCCGCCTTCGCCGAGACCGTGTGGTCCGCCCTGCCGGCCTCCGGCGCCCGCGACCACGCGGACTTCGAGCGCAGGATGGATGCGCACTACCGCCGCCTCGACGCCCTCGGCGTCGACTACCGGCCGCCCGGCGGCCCGCGTCCGTGGCAGCGCCGGCCCGGCGTGCTCGGACGCCCGATCGAGGGCGCGCCCCCGATCGTGTGAGGCGCGCGGCAAGGTGACGAACCGTGGGGTGGGGCCCTGGCACGGTGGTCCTTCACACACTGCCGTAAGCCGCCGTAAGCCGCACAAGGATCCCCGAAGCATGGCAATGCGCCCACAATGCTCACAGTGGAGAGAGTGCCCCAACTCGGACTTTCCTCCCGAGTTGGGACGGCCCGGCGGTTCGCGGACCCTCGCGACGGTGGACCCGGAAGATGTGCCAGAGTTGCCACGTCCGGGCCGACAGCACGTACCGTACGGCGAGACCTGGCGGAACAGTCGGGACCACCGGGGAAGGGGCAGCTGGGTTGACCACGCACGCACCGCAGGCGGCGCACACGGTGACGTTGCCGGGCTCGCTCGACGAAGCCGTGGCGGCGCTGTCCGCCATGCCCACAGCCGTGCCCGTCGCCGGCGGCACCGACTTGATGGCCGCCGTCAACGCCGGACTGCTGCGACCCGCCGCCCTCGTGGGCCTCGGCCGCATCAACGAGATCCGCGGCTGGCAGTACCAGGACGGTGCCGCCCTGCTGGGCGCCGGCCTCACCCACGCCCGTATGGGCCGCCCCGACTTCGCCGCGCTCATCCCGGCGCTCGCGGCCGCCTCCCGCGCCGCCGGCCCGCCCCAGATCCGCAACGCCGGCACCCTCGGCGGCAACATCGCCTCCGCCGCGCCGACCGGTGACGCGCTGCCCGTGCTCGCCGCGCTGGAGGCGTCGCTCGTCATCGCGGGCCCCGGCGGAACGCGGCGCGAGATCCCCGTGGGCCGGCTCCTCGCCGGCCTCGACATGCTCCGGCCGGGCGAGCTGATCGGCTACGTCCGCGTGCCGCTGCTGCACGCCCCGCAGACCTTCCTCAAGGCCACCGGCCGCACGGGACCGGGCCGCGCCATCGCCTCCGTCGCCGTCGTCCTCGACCCGGCGCGGCGCAGCGTGCGCTGCGCGGTGGGCGCGGTGGCGCCGATGCCGCTGCGGCCGTTCGACGCGGAGCGCTGGGTCTCCTCGATCGTCGACTGGGACGGCGAACGCACGCTCGCCCCGGACGCCCTCACCGCCTTCGGCGACTACGTCGCGGCCGCGTGCATCCCCGACCCGGCCCCCGCGCAGTCCGCGCTCGACGGCACCGAGCCGGGTACCCTGCCGCCGGCCGTGCTGCATCTCCGTCGTACGGTGGCGACTCTGGCCCGCCGAGCACTGGGGAGGGCACTCGCGTGAGTGACGAACAGCAGCGACACAGCCATGTGCCCACGCCGGGCGGGGGCGGCTGGCAGCCGATCCCGCAGGGCGCCGGGCTCGACGCGGAGGGCACGACCTTCCTCCAGCTCCCGCCCGAGCTCCTGGCCCACCCGGGCCCGGCGGGCGGTACGGACTCCTGGGGTCCGCTGGCGGCGCCCGGTACGGGCTACACGCCGCCGGCCTACCCGCCCCCCGCTCACACCGCGCCCGCGGCGGACCCGTGGCAGCAGCACGTGCCCGCCACCGCGCCGGAGCCCGTCGCCGAGCCGGTCCCGGCCCCGGCCCCGGCGGGGGCGAACCCGTGGGACGCCTACGAGACGTCCTACGGCCAGCACGCACCGGGCACGGTCGACGGCGCCGCTGCCGACCCGTACGGCACGCATGGCGCGAACGGCCTGCACGGCATGGACGTGCACGGTACGGACGGCCACGGCCTGGACCTGCACGGCATGGACGCCGCCCACGGCCTGGACGCGCAGGGCACGGACGGCCACGGCCTGGACGTGCACGGCATGGACGCCGCCCACGGTCCGGACGTGCACGGCACGGACGGCCACGGCACGGACCTGCGCCACGGCACGGATCCGCACGGCGCCGACGCGCAGGGCGTGGGCGGCATGGCCGACACCGCGGAATGGGCCATGCCGTTCGCCGCGGACGCCGGCGACGGCGTCGCCGAGGCGGTGCCCGGAGCCGGTGCTACCGGACAGTGGTCGGTCCCGGCCGCCGGGGACGACGCGGTGGACGAGTCCGGCGAATACGCCCTGGGCGGCCCGGACGTGCAGCGCGGCTACGGCCTCGGACCGGTCGACGCCGTCACCGGTACGGGCGAACATCCCATCGCCGAGTGGACGGGCGAAGCGGAGGCCGCGGACGAGCCCGGACGGCCGGCACCGGCCGACGGCGCGGGCGCTGAGGCACCCGCACCGGCACCCGCATCCGTACCCGCACCCGCACTCGACGCGGAGCCGCAGCCGGCAGCCGAGCCGGAGCCCGCCCCCGTGTCCGTACCCGTGCCCGAACCCCGCGCGGAGGCGGAGCCGGAAGCCCGGGTGGAACCGGCGGCGGAAGCGGAATCCGGCGCCCAGGCATACGCCGCCGCCGGGCCCGGTGCCGACACGTACCCGCCGGTGGACGACCACGGTCACGGCCACGGCCTCGACGGCGGTCTCGGCCTCGACCAGGCGCACGGGCTGCCCCTCGCGCACAACGAGCACCCCTGTGCCTCGTACGTCCTCAGCGTCAACGGCACCGAACGTCCGGTGACCGACGCCTGGATCGGCGAGTCGCTGCTGTACGTCCTGCGCGAGCGCCTCGGCCTCGCCGGGGCCAAGGACGGCTGCTCGCAGGGCGAGTGCGGTGCCTGCTCCGTACAGGTCGACGGCCGGCTCGTCGCCTCCTGCCTCGTACCCGCAGCGACCACCGCCGGATCGGAGATCCGCACCGTCGAGGGCCTGGCCACGGGCGGGCAGCCGTCCGACGTGCAGCGGGCGCTCGCCGAGTGCGGTGCCGTGCAGTGCGGCTTCTGCGTGCCCGGCCTCGCCATGACCGTGCACGACCTCCTTGAGGGCAACCACGCGCCGAGCGAGCTGGAGACCCGGCAGGCCATCTGCGGCAACCTCTGCCGCTGCTCCGGCTACCGGGGCGTGCTCGACGCCGTGCGCCAGGTCGCCGACGAGCGCGCTGCGGCGGCCGCGGCCCTGGAAGAAGCCCAGGAACAGCAGCAGCCGGAGACGGACACGGCGCACATCCCGCACCAGGCGGGCCCGTACGGCGACGGCCAAGCCGGTCCCTACGGCGACGGCCAGGCGGCTCCCTACGACGAGGGCCAGGCGGGCCCGTACGGCGACGGCCAGTCGGATCCGTACGGCGGCGACAGCGGCACTGGAAGGGCAATGGCATGACGGGAATGGGCGGGACGGCCGGAATGGGCGGGACGGGGGGCACGACGGGCGCGGGCGACATCCCCGCCTCCGTCCTCACGGCCTCCGCCGTGCCCCCCGCCGCCACCGAGGCGCCGTTGCGCGGCCTCGGCGTGTCCCTCCCGGCCGCCGACGCGGCCGCCAAGACCCAGGGCACCTTCCCGTACGCGGCCGACCTGTGGGCCGAGGGCCTGCTGTGGGCCGCCGTGCTGCGCTCCCCGCACCCGCACGCCCGCATCGTCTCGCTCGACACGTCGGCCGCCGCGGCGATGCCGGGCGTACGGGTCGTGGTGACGCACGCGGACGTGCCCGGCGACGCGGCCCACGGCCGGCGCATCGCCGACCGGCCCGTCTTCGCCTCCGACCTCGTCCGCTACCACGGCGAGCCGATCGCCGCCGTCGCCGCCGACCACCCCGACACCGCCCGGCTCGCGGCCGCCGCCATCGCGGTCAAGTACGACGTGCTGGAGCCGGTCACCGACCCGGAGCAGGCGTTCGCCGCCGAGTCGCTGCACCCCGACGGCAACCTGATCCGCCACATCCCGCTGCGCTTCGGCGACCCGGACGTGGTCGGCGAGGTGATCGTCGAGGGCCTGTACCGCATCGGCCGTCAGGACCCGGCGCCCATCGGCGCCGAGGCCGGCCTGGCCGTACCGCGCCCCGACGGCGGCGTCGAGATCTACACCGCCTCCACCGACCCGCACGGCGACCGCGACCTGGCCGCCGCCTGCTTCGGCCTGGAACCCGAGCGCGTCAAGGTCGTCGTCACGGGCGTGCCCGGCGCGATGGGCGACCGCGAGGACGTGGGCATCCAGCTGGCGCTGGGCCTGCTGGCGCTGCGCACGGGCCACCCCGTGAAGCTGGCGGCGACCCGCGAGGAGTCCTTCCTCAGCCACGCCCACCGCCACCCGACGCTGCTGCGCTACCGCCACCACGCGGACGCGGACGGCAAGCTGCTGAAGGTCGAGGCGCAGATCCTGCTCGACGCCGGCGCCTACGCCGACTCCTCGTCGGAGGCGCTGGCCGCGGCGGTCGCCTTCGCCTGCGGCCCGTACGTCGTCCCGCACGCCTTCGTCGAGGGCTGGGCCGTCCGCACGAACAACCCGCCGTCCGGCCATGTGCGCGGCGAGGGCGCGATGCAGGTGTGCGCCGCGTACGAGGGCCAGATGGACAAGCTGGCGGCGAAGCTCGGCCTGGACCCGGCCGAGGTGCGCATGCGCAACATCATGGCGACGGGCGACCTGCTGCCGACGGGCCAGACGGTGACCTGCCCGGCCCCCGTCGCGGAGCTCCTGCGCGCGGTGCGCGACTACCCGCTGCCGCCGCTGCCGGTGGACGACCCCGAGGACGACTGGCTGCTGCCCGGCGGCCCCGACGGCGCGGGCGAGCCGGGCGCGGTGCGACGCGGCGTCGGCTACGGCGTGGGCATGGTGCACATGCTGGGCGCGGAGGGCACGGACGAGGTCTCGACGGCCACGGTCAAGGTCAGCGGTTCGGTGGCCACGGTCATCTGCGCCGCGGTGGAGACGGGCCAGGGCTTCACGACCCTCGCCCGGCAGATCGTCCAGGAGGTCCTGGGCATCGACGAGGTGCACGTCGCGCCCGTCGACACCGACCAGCCCCCGTGCGGCCCGGCGGCCCACAGCCGCCACACATGGGTCTCGGGCGGCGCGGTGGAGCGGGCGGCGAGGATGGTCCGTACGCAACTGCTGCAGCCGCTGGCCCACCAGTTCGGCATGTCGACGGAGCTGCTGACGATCGCCGACGGCAGGATCACCTCGTACGACGGCGTGCTGAGCACGACGGTCGCCGAGGCCCTCGACGGCAAGGAACTGTGGGCCACGGCCCAGTGCCGCCCGCACCCGACGGAGCCGCTGGACGACACCGGCCAGGGCGACGCGTTCGTGGGCATCGCCTTCTGCGCGGTGCGCGCGGTGGTGGACGTCGACGTCGAGCTGGGCTCGGTGCGCGTGGTGGAGATGGCGGTGGCCCAGGACGTGGGCCGCGTCCTCAACCCGGCGCAGGCCAGGGCCCGCATCGAGGCCGGCATCACCCAGGGCATCGGTGCGGCGCTGACGGAGAACCTCCGCACCAGCGCCGGCCAGGTCCGCCGCCCCGACCTCACCTCGTACGCCCTCCCGACGGCGCTGGACGTACCGGACATCCACATCGTCAAGCTGGTCGAGGAACGGGACGTGGTCGCCCCGTTCGGCGCGAAGGCGATCAGCGCGGTGCCGGTCGTCACGTCCCCGGCGGCGGTGGCGGGCGCGGTCCGCGCGGCCACGGGCCGCCCGGTCAACCGCCTCCCGATCCGCCCGCAGACGGCGGCGGGTGCGCCAGGGGCTTGAGTACCCGTACTCAGGTGAGTGTCACCGCCCGTCAGTAGTCTTGTCGCGACCAAGATTCTTACGGGTAGGGGAGTGGGGCGGACGTGGGCTCGGGCTCGGGTGGGGACGCGAGACTGCTGAAGACGGAACTGGAGTCGCTCAAGGGCTTCAAGGGCCAGGTGGACGAACTCCTGACCTTCCTCCAGGGCTCCTGGGCCGCCCCCCAGCGCATAGCGGAGAGTCACCTGACCCCCGCCCAACTCGGGGCGGGATTCGCCGAGGTCGACTCCCTCTACAGCGCGTACAACGAGGTCCACGGCCAGCTGAAGACCCTCTCCCAGCTCCTGAACGACCAGATCGAGGCCCTGGGCACGGCAGTCCACGCGGCCCGCGTCGGCTACGCCAACGTCGACGCCGACCTGCGCGCCCGCATGTGGGCCATCCAGGCCCGCACCAAGGAGCTCTACGAGCCGAGGCTGGACCCGAACGCCCGGGCGGCCAAGTCGCGCGCGGGCACAACGGAAGCACCGGCACAGGCCCACGGCAGCACTGCAGGAGGCATCTGATGGCGACACCCCCGACCCCGTCCGGCGGCGTCAGCCCCCTCATCAGCCGCCCGAGCAGCGGCCTGTTCACGACGTCGGACTTCGAGTCCATGACGCACGAACAGCTCCGCGCGATGGTCGAACACGCCCGCCCGGCCGAGACGGCCCAGCTGGGCGCCAAGCTGACGGTGGCCGCCGTGGCCATCACGAAGCTGGGCGAGCAGCTCAAGGAGCACATGGCCGGCGTGAAGTGGGAGAGCCTCGGTGGCGATGCCTTCCGCGAATGGGGCGCGGACATGGCCAATGCGACGCTGCGCCTGGGCGAGTTCAGCCAGAACGCGGGCACGTGGATGGCGCACGCGGCGGAGACGCTGTCGAGCGTCAAGTCGTCGATGCCGGCGGTCTCGGCAGCGTCGAAGACGACCCTGGACGCGTACCGCAGCAACAACCCGGGCCAGGTGGGCGCGATCCCTTCCCCCGCCCTGTCGGACCAGAGCGGCGGCCTACAGAAGCCGGGCCCGTCCCAGAAGGATGCCTACGCGGCCCAGCAACAACTGGAAGCAGACCGCGCGGAGGCGGCGCAGCTGATGCGGAAGCTGGCGCAGTCCTATGCGTGGTCGGCACGGAACATGACGGGGGCGGAGCGGCCTACGTTTCCGCCTATGCCGTTGGGGGAGCCGCCCTCGTCGGACCCGATTCTGGGCAAGGAATACGTTCCCGCTCCAAGCAGCGGCGCGCAGTCTTCCCCTGCCAGGGGAACTGGTCAGGTAGTGCCTGGGTCGTCTGGTGGCGGCTTGCAGCCAGCGGTTGCAATGGACAGGGACAATTCCGGCCGGTTCGGGGCCGGTGTTGGCAGCGTGGCGTCGGGGCCTCATGCCGAGGTGCCGCCTGTGTCTATGGAAGTGGATGGTGGCGTTGCAGAACCGGCACATGCGGCGACGCTGCCCCTTGGCGCGACTACAACGGGGACGCCTAATCAGGGTGGGGGCACGAACAGCGGCATCCCCTTGCCAGTAATTCCCAGCGTGGCGCATGCTTCCGCTGCCCCGCCAGCTCCCGGCATGGGCCGCATGTTGCCGGGCACAGGTGGGCCGAGGGGGGGAGTCGTTACAAGTACCCCCGGACGAGGATCCGTCAGTGGGCTCATCCCAGGTATTCCTGGGATGCCTAACGACGGCGTCATCGGCGGCAGGCCCGTGACCCGCTTGCCGGGACAGATGCCGACTCAGGCGTCGCGAGCGACGGTCGTTGGAGCAGAGGGCAGCCAAGGACGCTCGCAGGTGGGTTACGGCGCGCATGCGATGCCCCCGGGGACCTCTGTTGGTCGGGTAGGGGCAGGCGGGGGAGCTGGCCGACGTTTGGCGTCCGAACCCGGCGGGGTGGTGGGTGGTCGCAGGCAAGAGCGACATGGCGTGTCGAGAGACCAGACGTTCACCCCGGGAGGTACGGGGCTAGTGAGAAGCCCGGTTGGCACTGACCAGGGGAAGAATCCCCGCGGTGCTCGGCAAGGACAGCGCCCTGACTACTTGATGGAGGACGAAGAGACTTGGGCTGCAGGAAGCCGCCGTGTCGCTCCTCCCGTCATCGACTGAATTAGGCAGGCACAGGAGAAAGCCATGGGTGGATTTCCGACGTCCAGTCTTGGGGGAGCAGTAGTGTGTGGTGCCGCTGCTTTTCTCGCTCTCGCTATCTGCTCCAAACCTGCTCAGGCAGACACGATTCGTTCCCAACAGTGGCACCTGAGCGCGATGCGAGCCGAAGAGATGTGGCAAAAAAGCACAGGGGCCGGTGTAACTGTGGCTGTCATTGACACGGGAGTCGATTCGGGATTTCCGGACATCCAGGGGCAAGTTCTTCCTGGTAAGGATTTCTCAGGTGTAACTGGAGATGCTCAGTCGGACTATGACGGACACGGGACGGACATGGCCGTCCTGATCGCTGGGACAGGGAGAGGTAACGGGGGGTCTGGGGGATTTGGCCTTGCGCCGGGAGTCAAGGTCCTTCCACTGCGAGTTTTGAGTAGCAGTGCCCCCATCGAACGACTTCCCCTGGGTGACCCCATGGCGTCGGCGATTCGCTATGCAGCGGATTCCGATGCGAAGGTCATCAATGTTTCGATGTCTGCGCCGACGGCAAGCGCGAAGCAAGAGGAAGCTGTGAGATATGCCATCTCGAAGGGAAAGTTGATCCTCGCTGGCACCGGTAATCGTGGCGAAAAGGGCGAGCCAGTGGGTTATCCGGCTGCGATTCCAGGAGTGGTGGCAGTAGCTGCGGTTGATCAGGACATCAAAGCGACCGCTGAATCCCAACGTGGGCCGGAGGTAGATCTCGCCGCTCCCGGCGACAACATGATCTACACCTGTAAGGGTGGGACTGGTGTGTGCCGCGGCCACGGCACAAGCGCAGCCACCGCCCTAGCTTCCGCCTCCGCCGCCCTCATCTGGTCCGCCCACCCCGACTGGACGGCAAACCAGGTCCTCCGCGTGCTCATCAACACCGCCGGCGGCCCCAAAAGTGGTGAGAAGCGCAGCGACAGCATCGGCTACGGCGTCGTTCGCCCTCGCATCGCACTGAAAGACCCCGGTGACCCCGGCCCCCCGAACGTGAGCCCGCTCCCCGAACTCGCCGCAGTCTCAGCTACTCCAGCCCCCACCGCCGGAGGCACCGGCACTCCCCAAGCCGCCGCCGACAAGAGCGACGGCAACACCAAGCGCAACGTCCTGATCGCCGGCATCGCCCTGGCCGCCGTCGCGGTGATCGGCGTTCCCCTGCTCATCTTCGCCACACGCCGCCGCACGCACTCACCCCGGTAGACGTCACCGAGACTCTGCCAACCAGCCGCTCCCATTCACCCATCACCCGAGGTCACGATGACGGACGCCCAAATCCCCCCGCAGAGCAAGGAGGCCCACATACTCCTGGCCTCCGCCGGCTCCGGAGGCGGCGGAGGCGGCGGAGGCGGCGATGCGCACAAGGCAAGCGTCCGCCCCTGGACCACCGCCAGTGGCGTCGCCGGTGAGCTGCACCAAGGGATGGACTCGGCCGTCAGAGACCTCGGCCACGCCCACGACGGCATCAAGACCGGCACAGCCGGCTTCGCGAGCGCGGCAGCACTCAGCGGAATCCTCGGCGGCTGGGAAGCGCGCCTGGGCGCCGTCCGGGCCGCCTGCCAGCACCTCGACGGAGCACTCAAGGAAGCCGGCGTTAAGTTCGGCGAGAACGAGGCCGCGGTGAAGGCGTCGTTCGAGGGCGCCGGCACCAAGTCGAAGATCGACGACTACAGCCGGGCCCGGTGACCGGCCAGTGGTGACCATCGACGAGTTGAAGAACCTGGACACATCCAAGTTCACCAGGGCCGCCGACGGCTGGAGCGCGGTCAGTAACCGTGCCGCCGCGTCCCGGGGGCGTGTGGACAACGAGATGCTCGGCAAACTCAGAGGCACTCAGAAGGGTGACGCCGCCAAGGCTGCGTTGAAAGACCTCGACCAGCTCAGTGCCAACTATCGCTACATCCACTCCGAGTGCGGACTCGTCCGCACAGCCCTCAGCGGCCTGGCCGAAGAACTGGCGGCCCCGCAGCGGAAGCTCAAGCAAGCGCTTGAGGAAGCTCAAAGCCTGAAGTTCACGGTCAAGCCCGACGGCTCGGTCGAGTACACGAAGACGGCGAACACGCCCGCCCCCCTCGCCCCGACGCCGGCTGCCCCTGGCGCCATGCCCTCCCTGCTGAAGCCGGACAGCACCCCGGACCCCAACCAGGCCAAGGCCCAGGACATCGCGAACCGCATTGGTGAGGCGCTCAAGGAAGCGACCGAGATCGACGGCCGGTACGCCAGGGCACTGACAAAGCTCAACACCGATGGGAATCTGAAGAATACGGACCCGTCCGACGTCGCGCGTGACGTCAGTGACGTCCGCGCCGCCGCCGGCAGGCACTTCTCAGACTCCAAGATCCCCAAAGGTAAGTCTCCCAAAGAGAACGCCCAGTGGTGGAAGAACCTCCCCCAGGCTGAGCGTGACGAATACACCGCGCTTTACCCGGCCAGCATCGGCGCCCTCGACGGCCTACCAGCCACTGTCCGCGACGAAGCCAACCGTATCGTGCTCCAGCAAGAGTATGACGCGGCGAAAGAAAAGTCAGAGTTTCTAAAAAGCCATCCGCCAGAGAAGTATGAACAGCGCATGAATGCCAGGTTTGGCAGGCGTATGGGGGCAAAGGACCAGATCACTCCCGAGTGGAGGGAATGGGAGAGAGAGAAAAAGCGGGTGGCCGATCATATCGAGGGCATGAAGGCGATCCAGAGTCGGTTCGAGGCAACTGGAGACAACGGTTTGCCGGACGCCTATCTCCTAGGATTCGACACCAAGGGCCTGGGGCGTGCTGTGGTCGCCAATGGTAATCCCGACACTGCAACCCACACGGCGGTTTATGTCCCGGGCACGACAGCTAAACTGGGCAGCGTGGACGGTGACATTCGGCGCATGACTGATCTCTGGCGCACCACGAACTCCATAGCGGGGCCACAGGAAGTCTCAACGATTACTTGGATGGGGTACAGCGCCCCGCAAAACGCCCACCCTTTCGAGAAGGGTGAAATTATCCCGTCGGCTGCTTTTAAATCTTACGCCCATGAAGCAGCACCCACGCTGAACAGCTTTCTCGGCGGTCTGCGAGAGGCTCAGGGTGGAGCCGACAAAAGTCACACGACCATAATTGGCCATAGTTATGGAACCACAGTAATTGGGGATGCCTCGCGTAAGGGTGATCTTGGGGTCGATGACATCGTATCCGTTGCGAGCCCTGGAATGCTGGTGAAACATGCCGACCTCCTGGACGCCCCCAAGGGTCACGTCTGGTCGGAAGCAGCTGCATTCAGCAAGGATAAGGTACCTGCTGGAGGAAAGGTCGTAAATCTCGGCGGCTGGGAGCATTCCGACCCGGCGTTCGGGCTGGTTCCCATGCCGCCCCATCCAGTCGTCCCATCCGATAGAGAATTTGGCGCCAATATAATGGCGACAGATTCAAATAGTCATGGAGATTACTGGAAAATGGGCTCGGTTAGTCTAAGGAACCAAGCAGCTGTCGTCGTTGAGCAGTACGGTGAGGTGAAGCGTGGCTGAGAAACCAGGCTCTCGGACGCGCGTCGGGCAGCGAGTCGTGTGCTCTCTTCTGGTTGTAATGGCCGTGTGGGCCGCGTCGGGATGTGAGGATATGAAAGAATCCAGCAAGGATGAAAGCTCCACCCCAGAGGTGCGCGATATTGAGATCGCTCAGAGGCAGGCCAAGGATCTTTCCAGTCAAATTTTGGAGTCGATGGGGCTGAGGGGTCGGACGAGTAATCCTGGGCCGGGCGTGGCCGTGTGTGAAGAGCGGGACAGTAAGTACTTCTACAGGATTCACCACCCCTGGTCTTTGTGGGGCCCTCCGGTCTCGGATATGAAAAGCGCCATGGATCGATTGAAGGTAAACCTCCCTGAGCGGGGTTGGAAGGTTACTAGCTACGGGGCCAATGAGAGTAGCGCAGCCAAAAGCCTCGAGTTGACTGCCGATGCTCCGGGGCAAAAATTTGCGATAAATGTAACGCTCTTCAATAAGGATCAGTCCGGTGAATTCGATGGACCGCGGGCGAGCAAGGAGTCGCGCATCATGGTTGACCTCGTTTCTGAATGCTTCAGGGTCCCTGAGGGTAAGAAAGTGGATAGGTACTGACCGGCGGGCGCCTGCCGTCGCGGCTGTTTTGTTGACTCTGACCTGCTTGGCGGGATATGGCTCTACATATTTCGAGCCTGATAAGCCTGAGGCACAGCCCACTGCGCGTGACCTGGGAACGGTTTATCCGAGAGCTGCAATGAATGAAGTGGGCAGCCTGTCGAGTGGAATCCTCGACAGCACGGGGCTGCATGGCGAAGTCACGGATGGCGGGCCGGCGCCAGTGACATTCGACAAGCCGAATGGACGATTTACCGTCCAGCGCGACTGGTCGATCTGGAAGCTGTCGCCAGATGCCCTGACAAGCGGCTTCGAGCGACTTCACCAGGAACTCCCGAAGCACGGTTGGAAGATCACACACTACGGGCCTGCGAACTCCAAGGCGCAGCAGCTTCAGATCAAGGCGCGCCACGAGAAGGACGGCTCCTTCCTCTTCGCCGAGCTTCTGACCAGGAGCACGAGACAGGGCGCCGATGCCACATCCTCGAAGACGGATCTCATCAGCTTCACAGTCACTTCCCCCGCCTATAGGGCCCCCGACGGCGTTGACCCCAATGGCTACTGACCCCTCCACGACAACAGCCCATAGCGCTCCAGGTTTCGCTTGATGACCGACTCCCCACCCACCCGCTCGCCCCTCGCGCATCAGATAGCCGCCGTCCACGCCCACCAAGGTCACCCCGCATCCCTCGTAGGAGAGTTCCGCCGCGCCGCCGTGCTCGTGCCGTTCGATGAGGCGGGTGGGCTCTGGGCGGTGGAGTACGGCGGGGTTCGTTGGGTCTGTGCGTTCACTGACGAAGCGGCTCTGGCCCGGTTCGCGGTGGAGCGTGGTCTGGCCGAGGGGCAGGAGTGGCGGTATCTGTCCGTGTTCGGTGCGCGGTTGCTCGATGTTGTCGTCCCTCAGGTCGGCGGGCCCGCCGGAGTGGCTCTGGACGTCGGGAGTGAGCGGCCGATGATGTTCCCGCCGGTGCGGGGGATCGTGCCGGACGCGGTGGCGCTGGACGCTGCAGAGAATCGTTTCGCCAATCATGTCGAGGGAGCAGCAGCACAGTGAGCGGTGGCGCCGGCATAGAGGCGAGCAATGCCGCCCTCAGAGACGTGGCCAAAAGCATCAACGCCGCGATCGGCGAGATGAAGACCGTGGCGGGGCCGGGCGCGGCCGCCGTCGGTCGCGGCTTCGACGAACTCGCCCTGTCCGGTCTGGCGGCGGGGCACGAGGGCCTGGCGGCCTCGCTCAAGACCTTCTGCAACCGGTGGGACTGGGGAGTCCGCGCCCTGGTCCAGGACGCGAGCGAGTTCGCGCACCGCGTGGGGCTGGCGGCGGGCTACTACCGGGAAGTGGACCAGTACCTGAAGGACACCTTCAAGGTCACCGTCAACGCCGCCATCGGCAATCCGCACCTGACGGAGGACCAGGTCGAGGCCATGTCCGTCAAGGACGTGCTCGCCGACAACCCCATCACGGCCGTCCGTGACGCCGACTACAGCGGCGAGTCCTTCGCCAAGGCGGGCGAGAACGCCAAGGAGTCGTGGTCAAGGGCGGTGGAGGACGTCCAGAGCAGCACGGTCGTACCCGGCAGCCCGCAGTCCGGTTACAAGATGGCCCGGGAAATCGCGAGCAAGATCGAGGACTATCGATGAGCGGCCCCTGGGACCTGGCCGAGCAGGGCTTCAACAAGGCGGGCGAGCTCGTCGAGAAAGGATTCGACGACACCAAGAAGGCGGCCGGCAAGGTCGTCGACAAGGGCACCGACATCGTCGCCGGTGGCCTGGACGCGGTCGGTGCGCACGGGACCGCCGACAAGGTCGAGCGCTGGGGCGACGAGACCGCTTCCGACCTCGGCGCCGTCGTCGGGGAGCATCAGCTCGGCCAGAGCGAGGACCCCAAGCAGCTGGTGCACGGCGACGTCGGGCAGATCGAGGCCACTGTCACCCACCTGCGTAACTTCCACCGCTCCTTCAACGGCACGCATGACGCCTTGCGGCAGGTCCGCGCGACCGGCTGGAAGGGCGAGGGCGCGGACGCCTTCACCACCGCCTTTGTCGAGCAGCCGAAGAAGTGGGCCCAGGCCGCCGACGCCTTCGACGCGGCAGCCCGCGCCCTGGAGTCGTACGCCCACACCGTCACCTGGGCGCAGAGCCAGGCGAGGGAGGCGATACAGCTGTGGAAGAGGGGGCACGAAGCCAACAAGAGGGCGATCGACGACTACAACGCCCAGGCGATCGCCTACAACCTGAAGCTCAGCCACGCCCAGGACCCCGGCCCCCGGCCCGAGAAGCCCGGCAAGCCGGGCAAGGCCGACATGGAGGAAGCCCAGCGGCTGCTGGCCGATGCCCGCAGGCAGCGGGACGCGGCGGCGGACACGGCGAAGTCCGCGATCGAAGGCGCGGTCGCGAACGCACCGAAGACCCCGAAGTTCTCCGACCGGATGAAGGCCGACGTCCTCGACCTGCGCGACGGCGGCATGGTGGAGGGGATGCACTACGCCGGCGGTGTATGGCGCGCGGGTACGGACACGTTGAGGACCGTGCGCAGCGTGAACCCGTTCGACGTGCACAACCTCACCCACCCCGCGGATTACCTCACCGGGCTTTCCGACACCGCCACGGGCATCCTGTCCCTCGCATCGCACCCCGAGCGGCTGCCCGGCGTGTTGCTCGGCGACGGCTGGGGCACGGACCCCCGGGAGGCGGAGGGCCGGCTCGGCGGCAACCTCGCGCTGGCTCTGGCCACGGGCGGCGGAAGCGCCGGCGCGCGGGCAGGGGTGACAGCCGGTGCGAGGGGGGCGACACAGCGGGCGGCAGCCGAGGCCGCGACCACCAGGAGCGGGCAGGCGGCGGTCGGGAGCGAAGCGCGCGCGGGCGCACGGGGCGCGGCCGAGAGCGGGACGCGCACGGCGGGACGGGAGACTGCCGAGGGCCAAGCGCGTGCAGCGACGGAGGAGGCGGCCGAGAGCAGTACCCGCACCACCGCGCAGGAGGCCGCCGAGGGCGAGGCCCGTGCGGCAGGCACGACGCAGGAGACGGCCGAGTCCGGCGCATCAAGGGCCGGCGCCCACGACGGAGCGGGCGCGGAAACCGGCGCCGAGCGGGGCGCGGCACGGGCGCACGCCGACGAGAACCCGGAGGCCACGGGACAGGCGGACGGACAGAAGACCGTCGGCAACACGGACCCGGTCGACCTCGCCACGGGGTACATGTTCCTGCCCCAGACTGACGTCTCCCTGCCCTCGTCGCTGCCGCTCCTCTTCACCCGCCGCGTGCATTCGCACTACCGGGCGGGCCGCTGGCTGGGACGTTCATGGGCGAGCACGGCGGACCAGCGCCTGGAGATCGACTCCCAGGGCGTGGTGTTCGTCTGCGAGGACGGCAAGCTGCTCCGCTACCCGCACCCGGCACCGGGCGTTCCGACACTGCCGACGAACGGCCCGCGCTGGCCGCTGACCTGCGCCGAGGACGGCCACGGCTACGTCATCACCGACCCCGCGAGCGGCCGCACCTCGCACTTCGCGCTGTACGGCGGCGATCTGGCCCTGCTGGAGCAGATCTCGGACCGGAACGGTCACTGGATCACCTTCGAGTACGAGGCCGACGGCACGCCGATCGCGATCGCCCACAGCGCCGGCTACCGCATCCGCATCACCACCGAAGCCGGCCGCATCACCGCGCTGCACCTCGCAGGCGGCGGCACCGACGGCTCGGACGCCGAGCTGATCCGCTACGGCTACACCGACGGCAACCTCACCGACGTCGTCAACTCCTCCGGCCGCCCCCTGCGCTTCGGCTACGACGAACGGCGCCGGGTCACGTCGTGGACCGACCGCAACGGCAGCCACTACACGTACGAGTACGACGACCGCGACCGCTGCGTCTTCGAGAGCGGTGCCGAGGGCCACATGGCGGCCCGCATCGAGTACGGCGAACCGGACCCGCGGACGGGCCTGCGGACGACGACCCTCGTCGACGCGCTGGGCCAGTCCCACCAGCACGTCTTCAACGACGCGATGCAGCTCGTCGCCGAGATCGACCCCAACGGCGCCGTCACGCGCATGCAGTGGGACCGCCACGACCGGCTGCTGTCGCACACCGATCCGCTGGGCCGCACGACCGCGTACCGCTACGACGCCGACGGCCGCCTGACGACCGTCGTACGCCCGGACGGGCGCGAGGCCACGGCGACGTACACCGAGCACGGCCGGCCGGAGACGGTGACCGGCGCGGACGGGACCGTCTGGCGCTACACCTACGACGCGGCGGGCAACCGTACGTCGACCACCGACCCCGCGGGCGCGGTCACGCAGTACGCGTACGACGAGGCGGGTCATCCGGCGTCGGTCACCGACGCCCGGGGCAACACGACGCGGCTGCGGTGCAACCGGGCCGGCCTGCCGGTCGAGGTGACCGACCCGCTGGGCGGGGTGACCACGTACCGGCGCGATGCCTTCGGCCGGGTGACGGCCGTCATCGACCCGCTCGGTGCCATGACGCGCATGCAGTGGTCCGTGGAGGGCTATCTCGTCCGCCGCGTCGAACCGGACGGCGCGTCGCAGGCGTGGACGTACGACGGCGAAGGCAACTGCGTCACGCACACGGACGCGGTGGGCGGCGTCACGACGTACGAATACACGCACTTCGACAAGATCTGCGCCCGGACCGGGCCGGACGGGGTGCGGTACGCGTTCGAGCACGACGCGCTGCTGCAGTTGACGCAGGTCAGGAACCCGCAGGGGCTGACCTGGTCGTACGCCTACGACCCCGCGGGCCGCCTGGTGTCCGAGACGGACTTCGACGGCCGGACCCTGACGTACGCGCACGACGCGGCCGGACAGCTCACCGCCCGCACGAACGGGCTGGGGCAGGAGATCACGTACGAGCACGATGTGCTCGGCCGGATGGTGGCGAAGAACGCCGACGGCGCGGTCACGACGTACGCGCACGACGCGGCCGGCCGCCTGTTGGAGGCGGCGGGACCGGACGCGACGCTGGTGTACGGCCGGGACCGGTTGGGCCGCGTCAAGTCCGAGACCACGAACGGCCGGACGCTGACGTTCGGCTACGACGAACTGGGCCGGCGGACCCGTCGCGTCACGCCGGCCGGGGCGGTCAGCACGTGGACGTACGACGCGGGCGGCCGGCGCGCCTCGCTCACGGCGTCAGGCCGTACGTTCGACATCGAGCACGACGCGGTGGGGCGCGAGATCGCGCGGCACTTCGGCAAGGACGTCACGCTGGCCCGGGAGTGGGATGCGGCGGGCCGGCTGCGGTCGCAGACGGTGACGGCGGGCGGTGTGTCGGTACAGCGGCGGAACTACCGCTACCGCCGGGACGGCTACCTCGTGGGCATCGACGACCGCACCTTCGACCTGGACGCGGCAGGCCGCGTGACGGCGGTGACCGCGCCGGACTGGCAGGAACGGTACGCCTACGACGAGGCCGGTAACCAGACGGACGCGTCGTGGCCGTCCGGTCACCCGGGCGCGGAGGCCCAGGGTGCCCGTGAGTATGCGGGCACGCGCATCGTGCGGGCGGGCGGGGTTCGCTACGAACACGATGCTCAGGGGCGGGTGGTCCTGCGACAGAAGACCCGCCTGTCGCGGAAACCGGACACGTGGCGCTACGAGTGGGACGCGGAGGACCGCCTGACGGCGGTGGTGACGCCGGACGGTACGCGGTGGCGGTACCTGTACGACCCGCTGGGCCGTCGCGTGGCGAAGGAGCGGCTCGCCGCTTCGGGTGAGGTGGCGGAGAGGGTCGACTTCACGTGGGACGGCCCGACGCTCGCCGAACAGACGACGACGGCGGGGAACCTCCCGAACCCGGTCACGCTGACGTGGGACCACGACGGCCTGCGCCCGGTCGCGCAGACGGAACGAATATCGGCGGCGGATGCGCCGCAGCACGAGATCGACAGCCGTTTCTTCGCGATCGTCACGGACCTGGTCGGCACGCCGAGTGAACTGGTCGACGAGTCGGGCACGGTGGCGTGGCGCACGCGCGCGACGCTGTGGGGCACGACGACGTGGCCGCGCGACAGTGCGACGTACACGCCGCTGCGTTTCCCGGGCCAGTACTTCGACCCGGAGACGGGACTTCACTACAACTTCCATCGGCACTACGACCCGGAGACGGGGCGGTACGCGTCGGTGGACCCGCTGGGGCTGGCGCCGGCGCCGAATCCGGCGGCGTATGTCCACAACCCGCACCATGTGGCCGATCCCTTTGGGCTAGCACCCTATTCAGAGCCCGGGCCTGTCGAAAGAGTTCCCGAGGAAGAACTTGGGACGCTCATGCATTACACCAATGAAAAAGGGTACAACGGAGTCTTGGAAAGCAACGAGTTGTGGCCTTCCTTGAAGGCTAACAGTCCGAAGGATGCGCGATTCGGCGACGGGCAGTATTTGTCTGACATACAGCCGGGGAGTAAGACTAGAGGGCAGCTTTCGTACGCCTTCTTTCAAGTTCCTTGGGCGGGTGCAAGATTTACCCACTTCGTCGAAATAGATGTGAGGGGGCTGGAGGTGATGCGGTCTGTTGAGCGGCCTGATGTGTACGTTATACGCAACTCGGAATCGCTTGACTTGACCGATAGGATCGTGAATCACGGAAGGAATTGAGATGGAGTATTGGAGTGTCGTCTGGCATCACGACTTCGCGGAAGAGCCCATCCTTCTCCTCAGCGAGGTGGGCGAAGACGGGTACGAGAATCGAAAGGTTGTAGAATTTCGCGACGGCCGTCTCCTCAAGGCGGATGGGCAGCATGAGGGGCGAATGGTTGGGTTGAGTGAGATTCCGGTTGGGGCGATAGAGGAGGTGGCGGCGCAGCCGGAATTTTCGGCTCAGTTCATCTCGCGCCATGAGTTCGAAGAGGCGTGGGCTCGGGCCGTGTGGCCTGATTAGACCCGTCTGCTCTCCCTTTAACTCAGCCCGCACGCCTAGCGCTTTGCGTAGTCGGCGAAGCCCTGCCAGTCGATGAAGACGCACGGGTCGTCGCCGAGGACCCAGGCGTCGTGGCCGGGTGGGCAGATCATGTAGTCGCCCGGGCCGAACTCCGCTTCTTCGCCGTCGTTCATCACGACCTTCATGCGGCCCGCGATCACATAGCCCGTGTGCGACGCCTCGCAGCTGTCCGTTCCCGCGATCGGCTTGACGTGCTTCGACCACTTCCAGCCCGGCTCGAACGTCGCCCGGCCCACCGGGCCTGCGCCCACGTTCACCAGTTCCAGGCGTCCCTTCCCTTCCTCGAAGGGGCGGACCTCCTCCGGCGAGTCGAAGCTCTTGCGTACGAGACCGGCCATGGAGGCTCCTCCTTGAGCAACGGGCCATCGAGCGACTCTGTCGAAGTTAGTCCTGGGTGTGGCCGGCTGCGCGGTGTGAGGGCCGGGCGAGTGACGGGGCGGTCAGAGCAGGTGGTCCAGCTCGCCGCGCTTCGCCGCCTCTATCAGGTTGCGGAGGCCCTGCCGGGTGGTGCGGATCAGTTCGTCCGGGTGCGTTGTCTCGCGGAGTAGTGGGATGCCGTCTGCGGTGTGGCCGATCTGGAGGCAGGAGTTGCCGCCGTCGCCTCCGCATAACGGTTCCTGCCAACGGATCTCGCTCATGTCCGATCGTTCCTTTCAGAGTTGCTGTGCAATTCCGTGGATGAGGTCGCGTGTCGCCGCCGGTGAAAGGGACATCGCCTCCGCCTTGTCGAGCAGGCCGCGGTAGTTCGCCAGCTGCTGTTCCGAGTCGATGAAGACGGGGCCGTGGAAGCTGTCCAGCTGAACCGTGTCGAGCTGCTGCACCGCGCCGCTGGCGTAGCAGATCGGCTGGCCCGGGCCGGCGAATCCCTGGGCGGCGAAGGGGAGGGCGCGGAGGGTGATGTGGGGCCGTTCGCTCATGTCGAGCAGGTGGTTCAGCTGTGTTCTGGCGACTTTGGGGCCACCGAACTGCATCTTCAGCGCCGCCTCGTGAATGATCGCCGTGTACTGCGGAGGGTTTTCCCGGATGGTGAGGATCTCCTGGCGGCGCATGCGATGGGTGGCGCGCAGCTCGATCTCCTTGGCCGGGAGGGAAGCGAGTGACTGCTCGAAGACGGCGCGTGCGTGCTCGGCCGTCTGCAGCAGGCCGGGCATGTGAACCATGAGGAACATCCGGATGCCGGACGCATGGTGCTCAAGCTCGGTCACGTCCAGGAAGCCGGGAGGCAACAGGCCGCGGTAGGACTCCCACCAGTAGGTGCCGCGCTCCTGGGCGATGTCGGCCAAGGCTTCGATCAGGCGGTGATCCGAGCAGCCGTAGTGGAGCGCCAAGGCGCGGACTCGTTCGGGGCTGATGCCGAAGCGGCCGGACTCGATGTTCGGGATCCGCGTTCGGTTCACGCCGATGAGGGCTCCGGCCTCCTGTGTGGAGAGGCCCGCTGCCTCGCGGATCTTGCGGAGCTCACTGCCCAGCCTGCGTTGACGGACTGTCGGCACGCTTCTCGGTGGCATGTCACCTCTCTCCGTTCGGCCACAGTCTGCCCCCAGCGGGGGCGCCACAGCCATCCGTAGAACCGTTTTACGGAAGCGGCAAACAGTAAGCCGGGGATGCGCTACCTTCGGTACCGCTTCGCTCACACGCCGTGGCGCCGGAAGTGCACCGCGTGGGCATGCCCTCCTTCCCTGGGTGGGGTGTGTCCGCGCCCAGGGAGGCAGGCCACCGGTCCGCTGTCCGCGTGCGAGAACTCCCTTCTGTCCTCTGGAGTCCGCGCATGAGCATCAACGAAACCTGCCCCGCCGCCAGTTCGCCCCGTATCGAAGCACCACCCTCAGGCCCCACCCGCAGCAACCTCAATTACTCCCTCGGGCTGCCCGGCGGCGCCTACACGCTCGGCATGGCCCGTAGCGTCGTCGGGCGGCTGCTGGGCGAGCACGGGCTCGCCGATCTGGCCGAGCTCGGGGTGCTCGCCGCGTCCGAGCTGTTGGGGAACGCCTTCGTGTTCACGCCCGGGCGGGACGTCAGCCTCGCCGTGCGCTGGCGGTTCGGGGTGCTGCGGGTGACCGTCTTCGACGAGCATCCCGAGCACGCCGAGAGCAGCGGTGCCGGGCGGGCCTGCCGGGCGTACCGGCGTGAGGCGCTCGGGCCGTTGGAGGCCGTCGTGGACGAGTGCGGGGGCGTGCTCGGGCTGGCGGCGGCCGGCAAGCCCGTCGGCGGCAGCAAGCTGTGGGTCGTCGTGCCGCGCCAGGCGGGGGCGCGCTATGCCACGCTGTGAGCCGTGTGCGCACCGGGAGGGCTGGGCAGAGGGTGCGCGGCCGGGAGAGATGCGGTGTCCCGTGTGCGGGGTGCGGCGGTTCCGGGACTACGGGGCCGTGCGGCCACCGGGCCTGGCGCACGTGCTCGTACCGTCCGCCCGGCGGAGGGGCGTGGCCGATCGGGCCGCTGCCCGGAGCATCGGCCTCGCCATGGCCGCCCGTTCCGCGGTCCGTTCCTACTGCCCCGCGTAGCCGCCCGTTCCGCGGTCCGTTCCTACTGTCCCGCGTAGAGGTACAGCGCCAGCGCCACCGGGCCCGGGCAGGCCAGGGCTCCCGTGACGGCCGAGCGGGCGGCGGGGGAGAGGCCCGCGCGCTTCAGGGCGTACCAGACGCACGACAGGAGCGCCGCCCCGGCCGCCAGCACCCCGGCCACCTGGAGGAGGAATCCGCCCGCCTCGGCCGGGTGTTCCGCCGCGGCGCTCCACACGGCGATCATCAGCACCACCACCAGGCAGAGGCCCACGGCGTGGAGCGTGATCACCCACAGGGTCGCCGCCAGGACGGTCAGGAAGCGGTTGTTCTTGGTCTGCACGGCAGGCGCCCTTCCGGCTGCTAGCGGAGCGACAGCACCCAGTGGGCGTCGTCGCGGTAGTCCGTCGGGGAGCAGGTGAAGTCGAGGTCGGTCGAGCCCGGCGGGACGTTGACGTGCAGCTTCACCGTCACCTTCTGGTGGGGCGCGAGCTCCTTGGGGAACCAGGGGTTCTCGCGGTCGAACGTCGGGCTCATCGGGCCGGTGGGGGTGAGGTTGCCCGGCAGGATCTTCTTCTCCATGTCGATCCCGTTCCCGGCCAGCCGGACGGACTTCTTCTGGTCGTTGACGTACGTCACCGCGAACTCGTAGGTCAGCTCGTCCTTTCCCAGAAGGAGGTCCCCGGGGAGGCTGGGCACGCGGCGGGCCTTGCCCACCGTCACCTTCATGCCGTCCCGGTAGCGGGCCGTCTGGCCCGCGGCCAGCGGGGTGCCGCCGTACTTCGCGCCCTTCGAGACCAGGTCCTCGGGCCTGTCGTGGAGGTGGGAGAGGCCGTTGATGAACCACGCCGTCAGGCCGAGGCAGACCACGGCGGCCGTCGTGCCCACGATCAGTCCCGCGAGGGCCGGGCCGCCCTCGGTCGTCTCGCCGCGCTTGAATTTCCCCCGCCCGATCAGACCGCAGATCGCGGCGGCCAGACCGATGAGGATGGCGAAGGGGATGCCGACGAGCGTCAGGGAGGCCAGGACCGCCACGACGGCCAGCGTCAGCGACGCCATGCCGGCGCCGTTGGGCTGCTTCGGCGTGAGGTCGGGGAGGCGGTCCGGCCGCGGCTTCGTGTTCATGCAGTGATCACACACGCCGGCGGGTGCTTCCCGGGAGCGGTCGCCCACTCAAACCGGACTGAGTAGCAGTACCCATGCCGACCCTACGTAAGGTACGCACGCACGGGGGCACGCCCCGTGGCACGGGTGGATCGGGATGAGTGGATTGAGCAGGACACCGGCGGTCACCGCCGAGCAGATGATCGCCGAGGCGCGGAAGGCGTTCTTCGTGATGTTCGGCTTCCTGGCCGTCGTCTGGGCGCTGCAGCTGGCCAACTGGGGGAGCGACTACGACCTCGCCCGCCGGTACGCCGTGGTCGCCGGTGACGTCGAGTGCATTCCCGGCATGCTCACCGCGCCCTTCCTCCACCTGAGCTGGCAGCACATCGAGAGCAATTCCGGTCCGCTCTTCGTCTTCGGCTTCCTGGCCGCCTACCGCGGGGTGGCCCGCTTCTTCGGGCTGACGGCGCTGGTCGCGGTGGCCAGCGGGCTGGCGATCTGGTGCTTCGAACACGACGGCGTCGGCACGGTCGGTGCCAGCGGGCTCGTCTTCGGGTACTTCGGGTACGTCGTCGTGCGCGGGTTCTTCGACCGGCACCTCATCGACAGTCTCGTCGGCGTCGTCATGGGCGCCTCGTACGCCTACACCCTCACCCTCACGGTCCCCGGCACCCCCGGCATCAGCTGGCTCGCCCACCTCGGCGGGCTCGTCGGGGGCGTCATCGGCGCGTGGGTCTTCCGCGACCGGCGAACCCCTGCCCCCGCCCCGGCGGCCACGCCGGCCGTCCCGGACAGCAGCTCCGCCGGCCATCCCCGCGCCGACCTGCACAAGGAACTGCGCGACCTCGGGCTGCTCTGAGCCGGGCACAGATGCCGCACCCGCTCCCGTAGCAGCTGCCCGAAGGGACTCATAGGCTGGTTGCAGGGGTCGAATCACTTCGATCCGAGGAGCCTCCGATGAGGAAGAACAGAAAGGGCGCCTGGCGCGCCACGGGAGTCGTCACCGCACTCGCCACGGCCGCCGCGATCGTCTCCGCCGCCCCGGTTCAGGCTCAGCAGACCGCGGAACTGTCCGCGTGGATCACCGACGGCTGGGGCGGCGGAACCGTCACCAGCCAGCCCGCCGGGATCAACTGCCACACGACGGCGTGGGACCCGTACTCGGGCGAGGACCCGCCGCCGAACCCGACCGGTGCCTGCACCGCGAGCTTCGAGGTCGGAACGACGGTCACCTTCACCGCCACGCCCGACCCGGGGTCCTACGTCAACTTCGGCCCCATGCCGAATCCCGTGACCGTGCGGAGCGGCTACAACTTCACGTGGGCGATGTTCTGCCCGAACGACGGCCTCTGCTCGGCCGGCTAGCAACCGGCGGGCTCGTCCGATCAGGACACTGGAGGCCGTGGCGGGAATCGAACCCACGTAACTCGCTTTGCAGGCGAGCCCCTAAGCCACTCGGGCACACGGCCATGCCGAACGCGTCGAATGATGCTGCACGTCATCGAACGTCTCGGCGACGACCTCGACCATACGGCCCGTCCCGCCCCGCATCAATGGCGCCTCCGGCCCCGCCACACGACCGTCATGCCGCGTTCACGGGGCCCCGCCTCACACCGCCAGGAACGACTCCACCAGGGGGCGGAACATGTCCGGCTCGTCGATCCACGGGTAGTGGCCCACCTCGTGCAGCGGGCGCAGGACGGCGCGCGGGAAGGACGCGGCCACCGCCTCGCCCGCGCGGAGGCCGGTGATCGCGTCGCGGTCGCCCGTCACCACGAGGACGGGGCAGTGGACGTCGCGCAGGCGGCGCAGGAGGTCCAGGCGGGCGGGTTCGTCGACGCCCTGCCAGAAGCCGGCGCGCGGGACGGGGTTCAGCTGGTCGGGCTCGCGGGCGGCGTGGGCGCGCTGGACGGGGGTCCAGCGGGCGTAGGCCATGGGGGCCGCGCGGAGGAGGAGGGAGCGGACCTCGGCGAGGTCCGTGGCCCCGGGCAGGGAGTGCACGGCCACGTAGGCGTCGACCCACCACTCCTCCGTCGCGCGGGACTCGAAGATGTCCTCGGCGTCCGTGGGGAGTTCGCCCTGGAGGCGGGAGCCGGGGGTGACCAGGACCAGGTGGGTGAGGTGGTCGCCGTGCGCGGCCGCGTACGCCTGGGCCGTCGCGCAGGCCGCGTCGTGGGCCAGCAGGGCGAAGCGGTCCAGCTCCAGATGGTCGCGGAGCGACTCCAGGTCGTCGGCCAGGGCGGGGAAGGCGTAGGCCGCGGGGTTCGCGGGTGCGGGAGAGGCGCCCGTGCCGCGGCTGTCGGGGACGATCAGGGGGCGGCGGGCGTCGAGGCCGGCGAGGTTCTCCAGGTACGCGGCGTCCCGGCCGGGGCCTCCGGCGAGGCAGACCAGCGGTGGGCCGCCCTCGCCGTTGTCCTCTCCCAGCACCCGGTAGTGCAGTTCGGCCGCGTCGTACGAGACGTAGTGTGGCATAAGTCCACCATGGCGGATATGTCCCTTGATCCAGAAGTAAGCCACCCGCACCCGCCCCCGGATCCCAAATTCCGCTTATGATTCCGGCGTGTTCGACTCCCGGCACATCAAGACGTTCCACGCGGTCGTCACCGCGGGGTCCTATTCGGCTGCCGCCCGCGCGCTCGGCTACACCCAGCCCGCGATCACCCAGCAGATGAAGGCCCTGGAACGGGCCGTGGGCACCCCGCTGTTCACCCGGGTCGGACGGCGCATGCGGCTGACCGAGGCCGGCGAGGCGCTCGCCCGGCACGCGGAGGTCATCCTCGACAGCCTCACCGCTGCGCAACGGCAAATGAGCTCCCTGACCCGGCTGCGCGCGGGCCGGGTGCGCGTGTGCGCGTTCCCCAGCGCGGGAGCCACGCTCATACCCGAGGCGCTGGCCCGGCTCGCCGCGGACCACCCGGGCGTGCGCGTCGAGCTGCAGGAGGGCGAACCGCCCGACTCGCTGCGCCGGCTGGTGCGCGGCGAATGCGACATCACCCTGGCCTTCACCTATCCCGGCCTGCACGAACAGGTCCCCGAGGAGCTCGTCGAAATACCGCTCTTCGAGGACCAGCTGACCGTCCTGCTGCCCATAGGGCACCCGCTGGCCCGCCGCCGCGCCGTCAAGCTCGCGGACCTGGCCGAGGAGCGCTGGATCGCCGGCTGCCTGCGCTGCCGCACCAATTTCCTGCACGAATGCGCCGAGCAGGGCTTCGCACCCGACATCGCGTTCACAACGGACGACAACCTCGTCGTGCAGTCCCTCGTCGCCGAGGGGCTGGGGGTGGCGATGATGCCGGGGCTGGTGTTGTCCTTCCTCCGGCACGACAAGATCACCGGACGGGCCCTCGACCCGGCCTGCCGCCGTCAGGTGTCGGCCTACGTCCTGCGCGAGCACCTCCGGATCCCGGCCACCGCGCTCGTCCTCGACGAACTGAAGGCCGTCGCCGCCCGCCGGGTCGGCTGCTGAGCGTGCCGACGCATCCATAAGCCCACTTTGGGAACCCGGCAAAAGACTGTCGTTGGACGTGATGGATCAGTGGCCCGACGCTGCCGGTATGACCACACCTACCGCAGCCCCGACGACCGCGCGCCTCGACCAGCTCGTCGGCGACGTCCGGGAGGCCGTAGGCCGCGGCCTGCCGCCCGACACGACGGCGTACCTCGTCGGTGAGCGGCTCGCGGCCCACCTCGGCGCCCCCGACCTGCTCACCCCCGAACAGCGCGAGGGCGACCCCGAGCGCTACCGCCAGCACATCCTGCACGCCGAGACCGACGGCAGCTTCTCCCTCGTCGCGCTCGTGTGGATGCCCGGCCAGCAGACCTCGATCCACGACCACGTCTCCTGGTGTGTCACCGGCGTCCACGAGGGCACCGAGAGCGAGCGCCGCTACCGGCTCGTGCCCGACGGCACGACCGCCCGCCTCGTCGCGACCGAGGACGTGGTCAACCGCCAGGGCGACGTCTGCGGCTTCGCGCCGCCCGGCGACATCCACCGGGTGCGCAACGCCTGCTCGTCCGTCGCCATCTCGATCCACATCTACGGTGCCGACGTCGCCCGCCTGGGCTCCAGCGTCCGGCGCGTCTACGACCTGCCCGCCGACGAGCTCTGATGGCACTCCTCAGTTCCCACAAGCCCACCGGCGATTCCACCAGCGATTCCGCAGGCAAGGCCGCGCGCAGGCCCGTCGGCAGGCCCGTCGGCGCGGCGCCCGGCACGCTTCCCGGCCTCGCCATGGCCGTCGCCGGCGTGGGCCTGGCGTGGACGGTGCACCGGCTCGTTCCCGCCGTGCCCATGCTCACCGCGGCCGTCGTCCTCGGCATCGCCGCCGCGCACCTGCCGGTCGTCCGGCCCCGGGTGCGCGGCATCGGCAAGCCCGGGCTCACGCTGGCCGGCAAGCGGCTCATGCGGATCGGCATCGTGCTGCTCGGGCTCAAGCTCAGTCTGGACGACGTGCTCGGGCTGGGCTGGGCCACCGTGGCGATGGTGCTCGCGGTGGTCGCCGCGACCTTCTTCGGAACGCTCTGGCTCGGCCGCAGGCTCGGGCTGCGCGGCGACCAGCCGCTGCTGATCGCCACCGGCTACTCCATATGCGGCGCCTCCGCGATCGGCGCCGTCAGCGAGGTGTCGGGCAGCGACGAGGAGGACGTGGCCACGTCGGTGGCCCTGGTGACGCTCTGCGGCACCCTCGCCATCGCGGTCCTGCCGCTGCTGCACCACCCGCTCGGCCTCGACGACGCGCAGTTCGGCCGTTGGGTGGGGGCCGGCGTGCACGACGTGGGACAGGTGGTGGCCACCGCGCAGACCGCCGGCCCCGCCGCCCTCGGCGACGCGGTGCTCGTGAAGCTGATGCGCGTGGCCCTGCTCGCGCCGCTCGTCGCCGCGGTGGCCGTCTCCGTGCGCAACCGCCGCCGGGCCGCCGTTGCCGCTGAGGCCGCCGTCGCCGTCGAGGCCGGAGGCCCCGCCGGTGCCGGTGCGGCCGGCGGGGGTGCCGCGCAGCCGGCCGGCAAGCGGCCGCCGCTCGTGCCGCTCTTCGTGCTCGGGTTCCTCGCCATGGTGGCCGTACGGACCACCGGGCTGGTGCCGGGCAGTGCGCTCGACGCCGCCCAGCACGCCCAGGAACTGCTGCTCGCGGCCGCCCTGTTCGGCCTCGGCAGTGCGGTGCACCTGCCGACCCTCACCCGCACCGGCGGACGGGTCGCGGCCCTCGGGCTGTGCTCGTGGGTGGTCATCGCCGGAGCGTCGTACGGGGGCGTGCTGCTCACCACCTGACGTCGTGCGGCGCTGACGTCGTGAGGCGCTGACGTCGTGCGCCGCTGAGGCCGTGCGGCGCGGGGGCCCGGATGTGGGGGGAACCCAGGAGGGGACGGGGCCCGGTCGTGTGCCGGGCCCCGCCGGGTTCACTGGGCGTAGATCTCGGTCATCTCAGTGATCTTGTTGTCGGAGCCGACGGCGACGTCGTAGAAGTTCGCGCCCCAGCAGAACTCGTCGCCCTTCGTCTTCTGCGCCTGCCCGCCGTCGTACTGCTTGCTGTCCGGGTCGGCGCACGTCTTCACGTGCGCGATGCCGGTCTTCGGGCCTTCCTTGTCGGTGCGGACCTGCTGGCCCTGGTCCTTCGTGATCACCGTGACCTTGGCGTCGGGGGAGAACGAGAAGGTCTTCAGCGCCCCCTCCGGACGGTAGGAGGCCCCGCTCGCCGTCGGGCTGCACTTGGCGTCCTTGGCGACGACGTTGTTCATCGCGCCTTCGACGTTGCTGACCCAGACGACCTTGTGGCCCTGTGCGGGGGCCGGGCAGTTGGCCCTGCTGGCGCCGCCGCCCCGGTCGTCCCTGCGGCCGCCGGGACGACCGCCCTTGGCGGACTGCTGCGGCGCCTCGGCGCTCTCCGAAGACTCGGAACCGGACGCGGCGCTCGTGTCGTCTTCGGGTCCGCAGGCGGTCAGCCCCAGTACGGCCGAAACGAACAGAGCGGTGGCGAAAACGTGCCGGATGGAAATGATGTTCCCCAAATGATGCTGCACGGCCCGATGGGCGTGCGACGTGCGTAAGTTGACGCACCGTCAGCGCAAAGCGCCGGACAGTGGTCTAGTCCACTAGTCTAGATCATGAGCATGGCAAGGTTGTCCAGCGTGGTCTCCGGCACGGGGCCTCCGACCTAGGGCCTACGGACGACACGAGTCCGTTCCCGGGCCGGGCGCGCACCGCCTCCCGGCTCCCTACGCTGGCTCCATGACCGCCCCCGACGCAGACGCCGCCCCATCCGTCCCCGTCACCGGCCTCGGCACGCCGGCCGAACGCACCGCCGGAGGCACCGACACCACCGGCGGGGTCCTCGGCCGCCGCCACCGGGCCCTGACCCTCGGCATCATCTCCGTCGTCTCCCTCATCGCCTTCGAAGCCAGTGCGGTCAACACCGCGATGCCGGTGGCCGCCCGCGCCCTCGACGGCATCGAGCTGTACGCCTTCTCCTTCTCCGCCTTCTTCACCGCGAGCCTGTTCGCGATGGCCCTGTCCGGGGAGTGGTGCGACCGCTCCGGGCCGCTGGCACCGCTCTTCACCGGCATCGCCGCCTTCGGGGCCGGCCTGGTGGCCGCGGGCTCGGCGCAGCAGATGTGGACGTTCGTGGGCGCCCGCGGACTGCAGGGCGCAGGCGCCGGGCTGGTGGTCGTCGCGCTGTACGTCGTCGTCGGGCGGGCCTACCCGGAACGGCTGCGGCCCGCGGTCATGGCCTGCTTCTCCGCGGCCTGGGTCCTGCCCGTCATCGTCGGGCCGCTGGTGGCCGGGACCGTGACCGAGCGGATCGGGTGGCGGTGGGTGTTCCTGGCCATCCCCGTCCTGGTCCTGCCGCCCGTCGCCGTGATGCTGCCCGCCCTGCGCGCGCTGCCGGCCGGCGACCGCCCCGGCTCGATGGACCGGCGTCGGATCCTGCTGGCGCTCGGCGTGGCCGCCGGGGCCGGACTGCTGCAGTACGCCGGCCAGGACCTGCACCCCCTCGCGGCCCTGCCCGCCGCGGCCGGGCTCGCCCTGCTCGCCCCGTGCGCCCTGCGGCTGCTGCCGGCCCGGACGTTCCGGGCCGGGCGGGGGCTGCCCTCGGTCGTGCTGCTGCGCGGCATCGCCCAGGGGGCGTTCCTGGCCGCCGAGACCTTCGTGCCGCTGATGCTGGTCACCGAACGCGGACTGTCGGCCACCCTCGCCGGGCTCTCGCTCACCGGAGGCGGCCTGACGTGGGCCCTCGGCTCGTACACCCAGAGCCGGCCCCGCATGGAGCCCCACCGGGAGCGGCTGATGAGCCTGGGCATGCTGCTGATGGCGCTCGCCGTCGCGCTGGCGCCCCTCGTGCTGATCGAAGCGGTGCCGGTGTGGGTGGTGGCCGTCGCGTGGATCGTCGGCGGCTACGGGATGGGCGTGACGCTCTCCAGCGGCACGGTGCTCACGCTGCGGCTGTCGCGCCCGGGCGAGGAGGGCACGAACTCGGCCTCGCTGCAGGTGTCGGACGCCCTGGGGAGCATCGTGACGGTGGGACTCGCGGGTGTGCTCTTCGTCTCGTGCGGGGGCGGCGCGGTCACCGCCGCGGAGGGCGCGCAGGCCGCGCCCCGGGGTGCGTTCGTCGCCGTGTTCGCGCTCGCGGCGGCCTGCGCGGTGGCCGGCGCGTACGTCGCGACGAGGGTGCGGCCACGGGGCTAGCGGGCCCTCCGGGGTCCGCCCGCGGGTGCCCGTCGGGGACGGCCGGGCGGCCCCGGAAGCCGATGTGTGAGCTCCGTCCCACACCCGGGTGAGGGCGGGTCGTCCCACCCGGGTGCCGGTGCGGACGCGGGTAGGCTTGCGCGGTTGCCGATCGCCGACCCTCCCCCAGCCCACCGCCGGGGGTACCCACAGACGGAGACCGTGACTACCACCACAGCGAACCACCACCTCTCGCCCGCCTTTCCCGGCAGGGCCCCTTGGGGTACCGCCAACAAGCTGCGCGCCTGGCAGCAGGGCGCCATGGAGAAGTACATCCAGTCGCAGCCCCGCGACTTCCTCGCCGTGGCCACCCCGGGCGCCGGAAAGACCACCTTCGCGCTCACCCTCGCCTCATGGCTGCTGCACCACCACGTCGTCCAGCAGGTGACCGTGGTCGCGCCCACGGAGCACCTGAAGAAGCAGTGGGCGGAGGCCGCCGCCCGCATAGGCATCAAGCTCGACCCCGAGTACAGCGCCGGCCCGCTGGGCCGCGAGTACCACGGCGTCGCCGTCACCTACGCCGGCGTGGGCGTGCGGCCCATGCTGCACCGCAACCGCTGCGAGCAGCGCAAGACCCTCGTCATCCTCGACGAGATCCACCACGCCGGTGACTCCCGCTCCTGGGGCGAGGCGTGCCTGGAGGCGTTCGAGCCGGCCACCCGCCGCCTCTGCCTGACCGGAACGCCCTTCCGCTCCGACACCAACCCCATCCCCTTCGTCACCTACGAAGAGGGCAACGACGGCATCCGCCGCTCGTCCGCCGACTACACCTACGGCTACGGCAACGCCCTGGCCGACAACGTCGTGCGGCCGGTCATCTTCCTCTCCTACAGCGGCAACATGCGCTGGCGCACCAAGGCCGGCGACGAGCTGGAGGCCCGGCTCGGCGAGCCCATGACGAAGGACGCCGTCTCGCAGGCGTGGCGCACCGCCCTGGACCCGCGCGGCGACTGGATGCCGAACGTCCTGCGCGCCGCCGACCGGCGGCTGAGCGAGGTCCGCAAGTCGATCCCGGACGCCGGCGCGCTCGTCATCGCCACCGACCAGGAGTCGGCCCGCGCCTACGCCAAGCTCATCCGGGAGATCACCGGCGAGGGCGCCACGCTCGTCCTCTCCGACGACACCGGGGCCTCACAGCGCATCGACGACTTCGCGCAGTCCGACTCGCGATGGATGGTCGCCGTCCGCATGGTGTCCGAGGGCGTGGACGTGCCCCGCCTCGCGGTCGGCGTGTACGCGACGACGATCTCCACGCCGCTGTTCTTCGCCCAGGCCGTCGGCCGCTTCGTCCGCTCCCGCCGGCGCGGGGAGACCGCGTCCGTGTTCCTGCCCACCATCCCCATGCTGCTCGGCTTCGCCAACGAGATGGAGGTCGAACGCGACCACGTCCTCGACAAGCCGAAGAAGGAGGGCGAGGAGGATCCTTACGCCGAGTCCGAGAAGGAGATGGACGAGGCGAACAAGCAGCAGGACGAGGACACCGGTGAGCAGGACATGCTGCCCTTCGAGGCGCTGGAGTCCGACGCGGTCTTCGACCGGGTGATGTACAACGGCACCGAGTTCGGCATGCAGGCCCACCCGGGCAGCGAGGAGGAGCAGGACTACCTCGGCATCCCCGGCCTGCTGGAGCCCGACCAGGTGCAGCTGCTGCTGCAGAAGCGCCAGGCCCGGCAGATCGCGCACAGCCGCCGGCGGCCGGACGACCAGGCCGACCTCCTCGAAATCCCCGCCGAGCGACGCCCGGTGGTCACGCACAAGGAGCTCCTGGAGCTGCGCAAGCAGCTCAACACGCTCGTCGGCGCCTACGTGCACCAGAGCGGCAAGCCGCACGGGGTGATCCACACCGAGCTGCGGCGCGTGTGCGGCGGGCCGCCGAGCGCCGAGGCGACGGCGGGGCAGCTGACCGAGCGCATCAACAAGGTGCGCGAGTGGGCCACACGGATGAAGTGACCTGCGCGCTGTGACGACGACGGGGCCCGGACGGTGAGTCCGGGCCCCGCTGCGCGTGGGGACGGGCCTTCGGGCCCGGCGCGATCAGCCCTGCTCGCCCGCGCGGCGGCGCGTGGCGACGACGAGGCCGGCGCCCGCGAGGATCGCTGCCGCGCCGCCCGCGGCGATCCACGGGGTGGCCGGGTCGGAGCCGGTGGAGGCCAGCTGGGTCGTACCACCGCCGGTCGTACCGCCGGAGGTGCTGCCGGTCGTGCCGCCCGAGGTGGTGCCGGCGGCCGACTGCGTGGAGCTCGGCGTCGCCGTGGCGGACGCGGAAGCGGAAGCGGAGGCCGAAGCGGACGCGGAGGCGCTGGCGGAGGGCTTGGGGCCGGAGGTCGACGTTCCGGAGGCGGTGGCGGCCGGGCTGGTCTTGGACGGGTCGGGCGTGACCTTGGCGGCCCGGACGGAGAACGCCTGGTCGGCCATGGAGGTCAGCATGTGCTCGTCGGCCACCCGGAAGATCGCCTTGTGGTCCGGGGTCTTCGTGTCGAAGCGCAGGCGCAGGTCGAACGAAGCCCTATCGCCCTTCTTCAGCTGGTACTCACCGAGTGAGCCGTAGACGGTGAAGGAACGTCCCTCCTTGGTGCTCTCGGTGAAGCCCGTGGACAGCTTCGCGCTCTGCCAGCGGCCGTCGGGGCCTGTGCGGTATTCCACCTGGATGGCGTAGTCCCCGGCCTTGGTGGCGTCGGGCTTGGTCGGGAGGTAGACGACGTGCGGCCTGAAGGTCGCGTCCTTGTCCCCCTTGCTGTTGTCGACGGACATCTCGAACTGCGACCAGTCGCCGCCCGCCTTGACGGTCTTGGGCAGGCCCTGCGCCGTCAGCGGGATCTGGAACGCGGTGGTGTTGTCGTTGTCGGTCTTCTCGGCCGGTTTCGTGTCCGCCGGCCCGCCCGCGCCGCCCTGCCCGGACGTCTGCCCCGTCGTGGCCGGCGCTTCGTCCGCGACGGCGGGCGCGGCCAGGAAGAGGGCCGGGGCGATGACGCCGGCGGCCGCGATCGTGGCTATTCGGGAAATCTGCATGGCGATCACACTAAAGCCCGGCAATGCCGAGGGCGGCCCCGGATTGCCGTGCGGATAAAGCGGATTCAGTAATTCCACCGGTGCGGTGCCCGGATTGTGGGCAGACCCTTCCGCTGAGCGGACCGGCGGCGCTACGGTGCCGGTCACGCACACGCCCCGTGGCAGCGCCGCCGCGGAGCGCAGCCGGATCATGCGTCAACGGCCGGCGGCCTCTCCTCGCGCGCTGCCGGACGGGACCGGCGGCGCACCCCCACCGCGGCGAGGGCCGCCACTCATCGGAGGAGGGGCGTCGTGACCGCGGAGACTTCGCAGACGCTCGACAGAGGACTGCGCGTCCTCAAACTGCTCGCCGACACCGATCACGGTCTGACCGTCACCGAGCTGTCCACCAAGCTCGGCGTCAATCGCACGGTCGTCTACCGTCTCCTGGCCACCCTGGAACAGCACGCGCTCGTGCGCCGCGACATCGGCGGCCGGGCCAGGGTGGGCCTGGGGGTGCTGCGGCTCGGACGGCAGGTGCACCCGCTCGTGCGGGAAGCCGCGCTGCCCGCGCTGCGGTCGCTGGCCGAGGACATAGGGGCCACTGCCCACCTCACACTCGTCGACGGCGCCGAGGCGCTTGCGGTCGCCGTCGTCGAGCCCACCTGGACCGACTACCACGTGGCCTACCGCACCGGGTTCCGACACCCCCTGGACCGTGGTGCGGCCGGCCGGGCCATCCTCGCCGCCCGGAGGGGCGAGATCGGCAACCCCGGGTACGCCCTCACCCACGGCGAACTGGAGGCCGGGGCCAGCGGGGCCGCGGCCCCGCTGCTCGGAGTGTCCGGCATAGAAGGGAGCGTGGGAGTGGTCATGCTCGCCGACTCGGTGCCCCAGCGGGTCGGGGACCGGGTGGTGGAAGCGGCGAAGGAGGTGGCCGAAGCCTTGCGGTAGGCGCGCGGACGCCGCCACGGCACGCCCGCGCGGGCCCGGGCACGCGGCCCGGACCCCGCGCGGCGCGGGGTCCGGGCATGCGGCTCGGGCCCACGCCGCGGCGGTGAGCCCCCGCGGGCCCGCGCTCACACCCCCGTGCCCCGCCGCCCCCGGCGGCGCCCCGTGCAGCCCGCGTGTCACAGTCGTCCCCCGTGTGAATTAGATTCGCAGCATGCCAGCTGCCGCCACCTCGTCCGCGCCGTCCTCGACGCCCGCAAAGGCGTCGCGCACCCGGGTCCTCGCCGTCTGTGCCGCGCCCGTCGTCGCCCTGCTCGCGGTTGCCGCCTTCCTGCCGCTGCCGTTCGTCATCGCGCAGCCGGGGTCGACGACCTCCAACGTCCTCGGCGAGCACAAGAACAAGCCGGTGATCACGATCACCGGTGCGGACACCCGCCGGACCAGCGGGCAGCTGCGCATGACCACCATCGAGGCCACCGGCCCCGACACGGACATCAGCCTGCAGGACGTCGTCAGCAGCTGGTTCCGCACCGACCGCGCCGTCATGCCGTACGACTCCGTCTACCCGCCCGGCAAGAGCGACCGGGAGATCGAGGAGCACAACGTCGCCGACATGAAGACGTCGCAGGACTCCGCCGCCGCGGCGGCCCTGCGCCACCTTCACCGTTCGCCCAAGGACGTCAAGGTCGAGCTCAGCCTCGCCGACGTCGGTGGACCCAGCGCCGGGCTGCTCTTCGCGCTCGGCATCGTCGACAAGCTCGACGGCGACGGCCGCGGCGGCGACCTGACCGGCGGTCGCACGATCGCCGGGACCGGCACCATCGAGCCCGACGGAAAGGTCGGCGCCGTCGGCGGCGTCTCCCTCAAGACGCAGGCGGCCCGGCGCGACGGCGCCACCGTCTTCCTCGTGCCCAAGGGCGAGTGCTCGGAGGCGCAGGCCGAACTGCCCAAGGGGCTGCAGCTGATCCCCGTCACCGACCTCGCCGGCGCCGTGGACGCCCTCAAGGCCCTGGCGGCCGGGCAGCGCGTCCCCAGCTGCTCCTGACCGGCCGGGGTCGACCGGGGCCGGCCGGGAGCGTCGCCCGCCCCGGCCCGCGCGGGAGGCGTCGGGCGCCTCAGTCCTCCGACGCCTGCTTCACCAGCGGGATGATCCGCAGCGGCACCGGGTTCTCCATGACGATCGCCGTCGAGGCCCGGACGATCCCGTCGAAGCCCACCACCTTGTCGATCACCCGCTGGAGGTCCGCGTTGGAGCGGGCCACCAGCCGGCACAGCATGTCGCCGTGGCCCGTCGTGGTGTGCAGCTCCAGCACCTCCGGGACCGTCGCCAGGTGGCTGCGCACGTCCGCCCCCTGGCCCTGCTTGATCTCCAGCGTCGCGAAGGCCGTCACGGGATAGCCCAGCGCCGCCGGGTCCACGTCCGGCCCGAACCCCCTGATCACCCCCTGCGCCTGGAGCCGGTCCAGCCGCGCCTGCACCGTGCCGCGCGCCACGCCGAGGCGCCGCGACGCCTCCAGCACACCGATCCGCGGCTCCTCCGCGAGCAGCTCCAGCAGCCTGCCGTCCAAACGATCGATCACCGTGAGCCGCCTCTCATAGTCATCCTGCACAGAACGCCCGGTAACACTGGACTGTCGCTGTACAGAATGCCCAGCGAATACGCCAACTATTGCGCACCTTGTGGATCGGCGAGACCCTGCGGCCATGACACAGACCACGGATCACACCCCTCACACCGCACGGCAGGCGGACCCCTTCCCGGTCAAGGGGATGGACGCGGTCGTCTTCGCCGTCGGCAACGCCAAGCAGGCCGCCCACTACTACTCCACCGCCTTCGGCATGAAGCGCGTCGCCTACTCCGGGCCGGAGAACGGCAGCCGCGAGACGGCCAGTTACGTCCTGGAGTCCGGCAGCGCCCGCTTCGTCTTCACGACCGTGATCAAGCCGGTCACCGACCGCGGCCGCTTCCTCGCCGAGCACGTGGCCGAGCACGGCGACGGGGTCGTGGACCTCGCCATCGAGGTGCCGGACGTGCGCGCCGCGTACGCCTACGCCGTCGAGCACGGCGCCACCGGCCTGGAGGAGCCCCACGAGGTCAGCGACGAGCACGGCACCGTCGTGCTGGCCGCCATCGCCACGTACGGCAGCACCCGCCACACGCTCGTCGAGCGCTCCGGCTACACCGGCCCCTACCTGCCCGGCTACGCCGCCGCCGAGCCGATCGTCGAGCCCGGCCCGCGCCGCTTCCAGGCCATCGACCACTGCGTGGGCAACGTCGAGCTCGGCAAGATGGACGCCTGGGTGTCCTTCTACAACAACGTCATGGGCTTCACCAACATGAAGGAGTTCGTGGGCGACGACATCGCCACCGAGTACTCCGCGCTCATGTCGAAGGTCGTCGCGGACGGCACCCGCAAGGTGAAGTTCCCGCTCAACGAGCCGGCCATCGCCAAGAAGAAGTCGCAGATCGACGAGTACCTGGAGTTCTACAACGGACCCGGCGTCCAGCACATCGCGCTCGCCACGAACGACATCGTCGCCACCGTGCGGGCCATGCGCGCCGCGGGCGTCCAGTTCCTGGACACCCCCGACTCGTACTACGACACGCTCGGCGAGTGGGTCGGCGAGACCCGCGTGCCCGTCGACACCCTGCGCGAGCTCAAGATCCTCGCCGACCGCGACGAGGACGGCTACCTGCTGCAGATCTTCACCAAGCCGGTCCAGGACCGCCCGACCGTCTTCTTCGAGATGATCGAGCGGCACGGCTCCATGGGCTTCGGCAAGGGCAACTTCAAGGCGCTCTTCGAGGCGATCGAGCGCGAGCAGGAGAAGCGCGGCAACCTCTGAGGCACAGCTGGGCCACAGCCGGTCCACACCCGAGCCGCGCCCCGACGCGATCTTCCACCCCGCCACCGACGGTGGCAGGGTGGACGCATGGGCGATCTGATCAAGCTCCTGCGCGAAGGACTCCCCGCCGAGGCCGTCCTGACCGACCCCGACGTCACCGCCTCCTACGCCAACGACATGGCGAGCTTCTGCCAGGCCGGCGCTCCCGCCGTGGTCGTCGTGCCGCGCACCGTCGAGCAGGTCCAGCACGTGATGCGCACGGCCACCGCACTGCGCGTGCCCGTCGTCCCGCAAGGGGCCCGCACCGGCCTGTCCGGCGCGGCCAACGCCACCGACGGCTGCATCGTGCTCTCGCTCGTCAGGATGGACCGGATCATCGAGATCGACCCGGTCGAACGGATCGCCGTCGTCGAGCCGGGCGTCGTCAACGCCGTCCTCTCCCGCGCCGTCGCCGAACACGGCCTGTGCTACCCGCCCGACCCCTCCAGCTGGGAACAGTGCACCATCGGCGGCAACATCGGCACCGCCTCCGGCGGCCTGTGCTGCGTGAAGTACGGCGTGACCGCCGAGTACGTCCTCGGCCTGGACGTCGTCCTCGCCGACGGACGGCTGCTCACCACCGGCCGCCGCACGGCCAAGGGCGTGGCCGGCTACGACCTCACCCGCCTCTTCGTCGGCTCCGAGGGCAGCCTGGGCGTGGTCGTACGGGCCGTCCTCGCCCTGCGGCCCGCACCGCCCGAACAGCGCGTGCTGGCGGCCGAGTTCCCCTCCGTCGGCCAGGCGTGCGAGGCCGTGCGGCAGATCATGGAACGGGGCCATGCGCCGTCGCTGCTGGAGTTGATGGACGGCACGACCGTGCGCGCGGTCAACTCCATGGCCCGCATGAGCCTGCCGGAGTCCACGCAGGCTCTCCTCCTCGTCGCCTTCGACACGCCCGACCCGGCGGCCCCGCTCGCCGCCGTCGGCGAGCTGTGCACGGCGGCCGGCGCCACCGAGGTGGTGCCCGCCGAGGACGCCGCCGAGTCCGCCCTGCTGCTGGAGGCACGCCGGCTGGCGCTGCCCGCCCTGGAGCGGCTGCGGCCCGCCACGATGATCGACGACGTCTGCGTCCCGCGCGGCCGCCTCGCCGCCATGCTGGACGGCACCACCGCCATCGGCCACAAGTACGGCCTGACCATCGGCGTCTGCGCGCACGCCGGCGACGGCAACACCCACCCCGTGGTCTGCTTCGACCCCGCGGACCCCGACGAGGCCCGCCGCGCCCGGGAGTCCTTCGACGAGATCATGGCCCTCGGCCTGGAGCTCGGCGGCACCATCACCGGAGAGCACGGGGTGGGCGTGCTGAAGAAGGAGTGGCTCGCCAGGGAGGCCGGGCCGGTGGCCATGGAGATGCAGCGCGGCATCAAGGCCGTCTTCGACCCGCTCGGCCTCCTCAACCCCGGCAAGGTCCTCTAGACCGCACGGGCCTACGCCCCCGATGCCAGCAGCTCCCGCAGGCCCTCGTCGAGCGCGAGCCGTCCCCGCTCCTCGCCCGGCGCCACGACCTGCAGCGTCCGGTCCAGCCAGGCCGTCACCGGCCGGGCCGGGGCCTTCAGCAGCGCCTGCCCCTCCGGCGAGGACAGGGCGATGCACAGGACCGCCTGACCCCGGTCCGTGACGGGGAAGACCGTCACATCGCCCACTCCGCTCGCCCGGAAGACGCCGGCCATCAGCAGCTCACGGGCGAACGTCCACGTCACCGGCCTCTCCGAGGCGATGTGGAAGGTGACGTGGACGGCGTAGGGATCGACTGTCCGGTAGGACAGCCGGGCCGCGACCGGAATGCTGCGCTCCGGCGACAGGACCATGTCGACCTTCAGGTCTCGCTCCACCACGGTGTGCATGAGTGCGCCCTCTCTCCTCGGGGACCGGCACGGGAAGAGAGGCCGCGGACCGCGGTTCATGACGCGGCTTCGCACGGTTTCCTGCGGCCGACGCGCACGGGACCGTGCCGAGGGCGCGCGCCCGGCGAGTGCTCCCCCCGCTGCGCCGAAGCTTCTCCTCGTCCGGGCTGACGGAAGGGAAAACGCCGGGATAATGGATCGCTCTCGCAGTGGCCGATGTCTCGAAGAAGGTGTAATGGCGGACAGCAACAAACAATCGAAATGGAGCGATTTCTTCTTCTATGCGCTCCCTGTTGTCTCCCCCGGCCTGACCGTTCTGTGCACCACTCAAATCGGCGGCAAAGAGGGCGCCGGAAAGATTCTGCTCATTGTCAGTGCGGTGATCAGCGCGATGCTGGCACCGTTGCTCTCGATGGTGGCCCAGCGGCGTTATCGCCAGGTCGAGGGCATCAAATTCGAAGCGGCGATGTCCGCGGTCATCGACCACATGGGGACGCTCACCTCCGGGCCGGACGACGCCCGGGCGATTCTGCGGCAGATCCACGACCGGCTGGTGACCACGCTGGCCAAGGACGCCAGTCCGCGGGCCAGGGCGGCGTTCTACTCGCTGGACGAGGCGGGCGCCCTCAAGCGGGAGGTGGTGTACGGGAACGCCACTCCTCCCGAGCGCTTCGACACGAAGACCGAGGAGGACCTGCTCCACGCGATACGGCGGGGCACGGTGGTCTATATCCCGGACAATCGGAACACCAATGGAAATCTACAGATCAATTTGGGCAACGATTACCAGTCCGCGATCGTCGCCCCGGCGTGCGCCGGGAGCGAGCCCCAGGGGGTGCTCATCATCGATGCGCCCAAGGCCGGCGAGTTGTCCAAGGTGCGGGAATCCTACGTCCTCGTCATCGCGCACATGGTCGGCACGGCCACCCGGCTGGGGGGCAAGGCATAACGGAATGATTGCTTCGCCTGGTAATTACGGTAATTGGCCAGGTGAGACTACCTCAATGATGGGGTAGAAAGGGTGAAGGTGCGGCGAAACGGGCGCCGCGGATCGCGACGCCCTAGGGTCGACACAGGTCTAGCAGGGCAGGGGGTCCCCATGATCACGCGGGATGGCCAGATGGTCGAGTCGGGGAGGCGCTGGATGGCCGGCGAGCTCACCAGCGACGAATATTTCTCCAGGGTGCGGGAATCGACGGCCATAGCTCCGGGATGGGAATTGCTGCGGAACGTCCTCTGTGGCGTCCTGACGTTTCTGCGCTCCCGGCGGGGCACCTAGCGCGGGCGGCGCGGCCGGGCCGGGGAAGGGGGGCCGGGTCGGCCGATGTGTTCGTACGGCCTTTCGAGGGGATCTCGTTCGAGTGTCCTGTTTTCGGCCGTGAAACCTCTCCGCTGTCGCCCGAAGGCAGTCTTTCTGGCGGTCACCTTCTTCCGGCGGCGCCGCTCTTCGTTAGTGTCGTGCAGGGGCGGACGGAGGTGTCCGCCCGGACGCTGTGGTAGCCGGAGACGGCGGATAGGTCAAGTGTGGTGTGCATGATCGGAGTTGGGGGCATTGGTGACCTCTCCTGACGGCGCCGGGGACACTCCCCGCGCAGGCTATTACCCCGACCCGTCCATCCCCGGTTACATCCGCTACTGGAGCGGCACGGCCTGGGTGCCCGGCACCAGCCGGCCCGCGCCCGCCAAGGGCGAGCCGATGCCCGCACCGCCCGCCTCGGTGGCCGCTCCGCCGCTGCCCGCGCTCGCCGCCCCCGTGCCGCCGACGCCGCGTCAGGACCGGCGGCCCGCGGTCCAGCTGCCGGACGAGACGGGTCCGGTGTTCCTCGACGAGGAGCCGGAGCTTCCCGAGGCCCGCACCGAGTCGCGGTCCGGGGCCTGGCAGGCGGACACCGCACAGCAGGACGGCTTCGGCCGGGAGAAGGACCGCGTCTCCTGGGGCGGGAGCCGGAGCGAGGACCGGAGCGGGAACGGGGGCGGTGACCGGAGCGTCGGCGGCGCGGGCGCCGGCCCGGCGCTGCCCAAGGCCCGTGACCCGCGCCTGCCCGAGCCGGCCGCCGCGGAGTCACCCGTGCAGGAGGCCCGCCCGGCAGCCGCCGTGACGCCGGCGCCGGAGGCCCCCGTCCCGGGCCAGGGCACGCTCACCCTCCGCCCCAAGCCGCACGGCTCG
>NZ_JAIXMK010000086.1:0-41301 GCF_020328095.1 Streptomyces sichuanensis | reverse complement strand
CGCGGCGCCCGCGCACCCCGTCGCCGACGCGCCCCCGCAGCCCGTCGCGGCCACCCGGCCCGCGCCGCCGCCGCGGCCGCTGCCCACGCCCGTCACCATGGAGCTCCCGCTCCCCGACGAGCTGGTCAAGGGCAAGCCGCTGAGCGGTGACACCGCCGCCAAGCGGACCTCCCGCTCGCTGCGCCGCCTCGTCGGCTCCTCGGCCACCCGCGAGGTGGAGGAGGCGACGCGGGTCGCGCAGGCGCTGCAGCAGCCGCTCACCACGGGGCGTCAGATCGTGGTCACCAGCATCCGCGGCGGCGCGGGCAAGACCACCGTCACCGCGCTGCTCGGCCGCACCTACGCGCACTACCGCCAGGACCCCGTGCTGATGCTGGAGGCCGACGCCGCGCTCGGCACGCTCCCGGCCCGGCTCGGCGTCACCAAGGTGCGCTGGACCACGAGCGACCTCGCCCGGCTCCTCGATCCGTCGATGCAGCTCAACGACGTCGTGGGCTACCTCGTCCAGCTGCCCGACCGGGGCTGGCTGCTGCCCGGCAGCCAGGGCCGGGTCGGCAACCGGCTGGAGCTGGACGAGTACCGCTCCGCGATGGTCGCCCTGCGCCGCTACTTCGGCATCACCGTCGTCGACTGCGACACCCTGCCCAGCGAGCTGTCCCGCACCGCCCTGTCGGCGGCGCAGGCCCGGGTGCTGGTCACCCCCGCCACCGCCGAGGGCATCACCAGCACCCGCGCGGTCCTGGACTGGATGGCGTCCCTGTCGAGGCCGCGGATGCTGGAGGGAACCGTGGTGGTCGTCGCCGCGTCGTCCCCCCACATGACGCTGGACGTGACCGCCGCCCGGGAGCACCTGCAGCTCGACGGTGTGAAGGTCCTGATGCTTCCTTACGACCGGCACCTCGCCACCGGCGGCCGGATCCGCACCGACCTGCTCGGCCAGGTCACCCGCGAGGCCGTCACCGAGCTCGCCGCCGACGTCCTCACCCGAGCCATGAGCAGGCGAAGCACCCGATGAGCATCCGCATAGTCCACCGCCCCGCCCGGACCACCCGGCCCCTGGCGGACCCCGAGGCACGCACCATAGAGCCGCCGCCCAACCTGCCCGAGGGCAAGACGGGCGGCGCCCTGCACACCCTCATGCCCATCGCGGGCGTGATGAGCTCCGTCGTGATGATGACGGTCGTGCGCAACAGCCAGTTCGCCGGCCTCGGGGCGATCGTGCTGGTCATCACCGTCATCGGCTCGGTCGGCATGCTGCTGTCCCAGCGCGGCAAGGCCCAGCGCACCCGCCGCCAGCAGCGCGAGCGCTATCTGGAGTACCTGGAGGAGCTCCGCGAGGAGCTCGGCGCCGAGGAGCGCGCGCGCCGCGAGCGCGCCCGGCTGCTCGACCCGCCGCCCGAGGCGCTCTACGACCTCGTGCGCGACCCGGCCCGGCTCTGGGAACGCCGCCGCCTGGACGGCGACTTCCTCCGCGTGCGCGTGGGCACCGGCCGCATGCCCGCCCACCCCCTGACGGTCGGCCAGCAGACCGGCAACGTCCTCACCCCGCCCGACCGCTTCATGCTCAACGAGGCCGGCGCCCTGAAGAATCGGTTCTCCACGGCTGCCGACCTGCCCCTGACCATTCCCCTCGACCGCGCCGGCAACGTCAGCGTCGTCGGCGACCGCGAGGGCGTCCTGCGCGTCGCCCGCGCCCTGCTCACCCAGGCCGCCGTCACCCACGCCCCCGACGACGTCGCCTTCGCCCTCGCCTGCCCCGGCGAGCGCATGGCGGACTGGGGCTGGTTCAAGTGGCTGCCCCACACCCTCGCCCCCGACGAGCACGACGGGCCCGTCAACGCCCGCCGCATCGCCCCCGCCCTCGCCCCGCTCGCCCGGCTCATGAGCCGCGACCTGCGCGCCCGCGCCTCCTACGCCGCCGAGGTCCGCCGCGGCCTGTCCGGCAAGGACGCCCTGGAGATGGCCGGCCGCCTCCTCGTCGTCAGCGACGAATACGGCGAGGACGCCCCCGAACTGCCCCGCCCCGACGAGGCCGTGGGCCTACGGGAGATGGGCGTCACTGTGCTGCACCTGGTCGCCGAGCGCATCCAGGAGCCCGGCCACGTCTCCCTGCGCATCACCGTCGACGGCGACCGCGTCCACATCGAGGACCTGCGCCCTGCCGAACCCCTCACCTCCGAGGGCACCGCCGACCGCGCCACCGCCGCCGGCGCCGAGGGACTCGCCCGCCTCCTGGCCCCGCTGCGCCTGTCCGCCGAGTCCCTCGTCGACGCGCCGCTGTCCGGCCCCGTCGACTTCGCCGAACTCCTCGGCATCGACGACCCGGCCGCCCTCGACGTCGCCTCCCTGTGGCAGCCGCGCGGCGAACGCGCCTTCCTGCGCGTCCCCATCGGCGTCAGCGACAGCCGCGAACCCGTCCTGCTCGACCTCAAGGAGTCCTCCGAGCTCGGCATGGGCCCGCACGGCCTGTGCGTCGGCGCCACCGGCTCCGGCAAGAGCGAACTCCTGCGCACTTTGGTGCTCGCGCTCGTCGCCTCGCACCCGCCGGAGGACCTCGCCATGGTCCTCGTCGACTACAAGGGCGGCGCCACCTTCGCGCCCTTCGCCGACCTCCCGCACGTCGCCGGCGTCATCACCAACCTGGAGAACCAGGCCGGCCTCGTCGAGCGCGTCCACTCCTCCCTCGCCGGCGAGGTCCAGCGCCGCCAGCAGGTCCTCAAGGACGCCGGGAACATCGCCGACATCGGCCACTACGCCGCCCTGCGCGAGAGCCGCCCCGACCTCGACCCGCTGCCGCACCTCTTCGTCGTCATCGACGAGTTCGGCGAGCTGCTCACCGCCAAGCCCGACTTCATCGACCTGTTCCTGTCCATCGGCCGCATCGGCCGCTCCATCGGCGTGCACCTGCTGCTCTCCAGCCAGCGCATCGAGGGCGGCAAGCTCAAGGGCCTGGACACCTACCTCTCCTACCGGCTCGGCCTGCGCACCTTCTCCGCCGACGAGTCCCGCACCGTCCTCGACACCCCCGACGCCTTCCACCTGCCGCCCATCCCCGGCTTCGGCTACCTCAAGGTCGACACCAGCGCCTACGAGCGGTTCAAGGCCAGCTTCGTCTCCGGCCCCTACCGCGGCCCCGCGCTGCCCACCGAGGACGACGGCGGCCCCGTCGTCCTGCCCTACCCCGACTTCAACACCCTCGGCGAGCCCGAGACGGCCGCCGGCGACGCGGAACCGGCCATGCGCCACCGCAACCCCGGCCCCACCACCATGTCCGTCATCGTCGACCAGCTCCGCGACGCGGCCCGGCCCACCCGCGCCATCTGGCTGCCGCCGCTGCCCAGGGCCATCGCGCTGGACGCCTCCGCCGGCCCCGTGCAGGCGGGCGCCCGCGGCATGCAGCTGGCCGTGCGGCCCGGCCTGCTGAAGGTCCCGCTCGGCATCCTCGACGACCCCGCCAAGCAGTGGCAGGGCCAGTGGATCCTCGACCTCACCGTCGCCGGCGGCCACGCCGCCGTCATCGGCGGCCCCCAGTCCGGCAAGACGACCCTGCTGCGCACCCTCGCCCTGTCGCTGGCCATGACCCACACCCCGCGCGAGGTCGGCATCTACGGCCTCGACCTGGTCGGCGGCGGCCTCGCCGCCCTCTCCGGACTCCCGCACGTCGGCGGCATCGCCGGCCGCGCCGACCGCGAGCGCGCGGCCCGCACCGTCGAAGAGGTGCGCGGCATGCTCGCCGAACGCGAGGAACTCTTCCGCGAGCACGGCATCGACTCCGTCGAGCGGCTGCGCGAACTGCGCGCCGAGGGCCGGCTGCCCGAGCTGTCCTCCACCGAGATCGTGCTCGTCATCGACGGCTTCGGCGCCCTGCGCGACGACTTCGAGGACATCGAGGACGCCGTCACCGACCTCCTCAAGCGCGGCGGCGGCTACGGCATCCACGTCGTGGCGTCGATGCTGCGCTGGAACGACGTCCGCATCGCCACCCAGGCCACCTTCGGCACGCGCGTCGAACTGCGCCTGAACGACCCCGGCGACAGCAGCATCGACCGCAAGCTGGCCGAGACCCTCGCCCCCGACGAGCCGGGCCGCGCCCTGACCGACGGCAAGCTGTTCGCCCAGACCGCACTGCCGCGCATCGACTCCCTGGCCTCCACCTCCGAGCTCGGCCCGGCCGTCGAACAGGCGATCACCGTCATCCGCTCCTGCTGGTCGGGCGACGGCGCCCAGCGCGTCCGCGTCCTGCCCGCCCGCATCCCGGCCGCCTCCCTCGCCTCGCCGACCGCCGAACCCAACCGGGTGCCCATCGGCCTGGACCAGACGGCGCTCGCGCCCGTCCTGCTCGACCTGTTCAAGCGCGACCAGCACCTGATCATCCTGGGCGACAGCGAGTGCGGGAAGACCAACCTGCTGCGCCTGGTCACCCAGGGGCTCATGGACCGCTACTCGGACGAGGAGATCGTCTTCGCGGTCATGGACCCCCGCCGCGGCCTGCGCAAGCTGGTGCCCGAGGAGTACCGCGGCGGCTACGCGCACAACTCCAAGCTCTGCGGCGCCCTGGCCGCCGGCATCGCCACCGAGCTGGAGAAGCGCATGCCCGACGACCTCGCCGCCCAGGACGCCCTCGCGTCGGGCACCTGGTACTCCGGGCCGCGCATCGTCATCCTGATCGACGACTACGACATCCTCACCACCGCCGGCCAGCAGCCGCTCGCGCCCTTCCTGCCCTACATCCCCTCCGCCCAGGACATCGGCCTGCACTTCGTCGTCACCCGCCGGGTCGCCGGATCCTCGCGAGCGCTGTACGAGCCGTTCCTGATGACGCTGCGGGAGAGCGGCACCACCGCGGTCGTCATGACCGGCGACCGGCAGGAGGGCCAGCTCTTCCCGGGCGTCTACGCGGCCGCCCAGCCGCCCGGCCGCGGCACGCTCGTCCGCCGGGGCGAGGCGACACGGCTGATCCAGACGGCTCTGGCCGAGGACGAGGGGGACAAGGACACCCGATGACCAAAGACGTGATCGCGCTCACCGAGCGCATTCCCGACACGGCGGCCATGCTGGCCGGCCTGCTGGCCGGCGGCCCCGACCTGCACGTGCAGACCATCGGCGAGGGGGCCGTGGTCCAGCTGTGCGACGCGCAGGGACGGCCGCTCGTCTCGATCGAGGCACCGCTGCTGCTCCAGGTGCCCGGCGAGGCCGCCCGCCTCCTCGGGCCGGAGGCCGAGCCGCCCTCCGGCGCGGCATGGTGGATCGAGGCCCGCGCCGCCACGTCCGTACCCGAGGCCGAGGCGCTCGCCGGCCTCTTCGCGGCCCGCATGGCCATGATGCTGGGCGGCAGCGTCTGGCCGCCCGACGCCCCGGGCACCGACGACCCCGCCCAGCCGCTCGACACCTCCGGCATCACGGCCGTCCCGGCCCCCGCGGCCGCCCAGCCCGCCGTCGACATGCTCACCGAGCGCGCCGCGATCGTCCTCCAGGACCGCCCGCTCATCGCCCTGACCAGCTGGCTGTCCGAGGCGCTGCGCGCCTGCCTGGAGAGCGACCGCGGCCTGCAGATCGTCACCCCCGGCCACTGCCGCATCTCCCCGGCCCTGCGCTCGGTGCTCGACGCGCCCACGCGCTGGGTCGTCCAGGACGAACGGTGCGGCTACTACGACGGGACGTCCGGCGCGGTGCTGCGCTGGGAGGACGGCGCGTTCGTACCCGACCGCGACGAGAGCGGCGAGACCCCGGTCGCCGAGGCGTTCGCCGACCTGCGGCCCACCGACGACCGCCGGCTCATCGTCTCCTTCCGCACCGTCCACGCGCCCGAGGCCGACCTGGTCCTCGGCGGGGCGCTGGAGACCGCCTGGCAGAAGCTGACCGGCGCCCCGCCGGCCGGCTGGAGCACGGCGGAGCCGGTGAACGTGCCGTGGTCGCGGCGGCAGCTGACCGACCTGGCCTACGAGCGCGCGCCCCGGCCCACCTGGACGGTCGTCGTCGGCACCCCCGACCGCCCGGCCCTGGCCACACTGCGCGTCCTGCGCACGCCCCGCGGCGTCGAGGAGGACGTCACGCTCACCCTGGGCTACGGCCCCGGCGAGGAGCCGCCCCTGGAGGCCCTGCCCGCGCTGGCGGACGAGCTCGTCACCCGGTACGGCCTGAGCACGCTGATGTGCCAGCTGCGCGAGGCCGGCCGGGACCTGAGCGTTCCGCCCCGGCTGGAGCAGCCGCCGGTGCCCGTCGGCTTCGCCCTGGGCGCCGAGGAGGTGCGGGAGACGGGCCGGGCCCACGCGGCCCGTACGCCGCTGCCCCAGGCCCCCGTACGGCTCGGCCCGGCCGCCCGTCCCGGCTACTACTACGCGCTCGGCGACGGGCAGGACGCGCAGGGCGGCTGGGAGGCCCTGCAGACGCTCACCCACTACCTGCGCTCGGGCGGGGAGGACACCGCCGCCGCACCGGCGGGCTGACGACGTACGGGGCGGGGCCGCGACCGGATCACCGGTCGCGGCCCCGCTCCCGTCGGGCCTCACTTCGCGGGGGAGCGGAACGCCCAGTCCATCCGCGGCTCCACGACGCAGCGGAACACCCGCCGCACCGGCGGCGTGCACAGCGCGGTCATCACCGCGATGGCCAGCACCGTCACCAGGACCTCGCCCACCGGGCGGCGGATCCACTCGGCGGCGTCGTACCACTCCCACCAGCGCGAGAGCTTGATCAGGAAGCCGTGCAGCAGGAACCCGTAGAGGGTTCCGCCGCCCAGCGCGGTGAACCACACCGTCCGGCCCGGCACCCAGGCGAAGAAACAGGCGGTGAGCACCGCCGCGAGGGCGAAGAGGGCGAAGGTCATCACGGGTGCGGCCCAGACGGGCTCGTGCAGGTTCTGGACGCTGTCGTTGTGGAAGACCCACTCGTCCCCGTTCTCCAGCCGCGGCGCCAGCCAGTAGACGCCCGCGACGGTGGCCGCGAACACCGGTACGGCCGCGATCCGCACCCAGCGCCGCCGCACCAGCTCGAAGTGCGAGCGCTTCATGTGCAGCCCGATGACGAAGTACGGCAGGAACTGCAGGACGCGCTGGAGGTCGAAGTCGCTGCCGATGTCGGGGGAGCAGGCGGCCAGGACCGCGATCGCGAAGGCGACGGGCACGGGCCGGCGCAGGGACTTCCAGAGCGGAGTGGTCAGCCGCCAGACGAACAGCGCGGCCAGGAACCAGTTCAGGTACCAGGGGTTGGTCAGCGAGATCGGCTCCGGGGGTTCGTCCTCCGCCCAGTGCTGGAAGTAGGTGTAGGCGACTTCGAAAACCACGTACGGCACGGCGACGCCCGTCACGAGCCGTTTGACCTTGGCCGGGCTCATGTCGAAGCCGCGCGAGAAGTAGCCGGATATGAGGATGAAGGCCGGCATGTGGAAGGCGTACACGGTGAGGTAGAGCGCCGTCGCCGCGCGGCTGGTGTAGGTGAGCGGCTGCCACGCGTGGCCGAGGGCGACCAGGACGATCGCCAAGTACTTGGCGTTGTCGAAGAAGGGGTCGCGCCCCGTGGGGGCGGGAGCGCCGGCTGGTGCTGCGGGGCCGGGCGCGGTGACCACCGTGGCAGGGGTGGCGGTGGGGGACATTCGAGGCACCCTAGCGGCGGACGGCGGGGCGTGAAAGCCCTCCCCAAAGGCTGCTTCCGCAGTCCGATTACTGCTCCGTCCGCATGGAATCCGTCCGGAACCCGACGGGAAGAACCCCTGGTAATACCCCGATGAATCGTCACAGCACCTTCCACGGCGCCGAGTTGGTGGCACGATGGGTGCGAGTGGGGGGTGTGCGGAAGGGCACGGCTCCCGGGGCCCGGCCAGGCGTCGTCGAGCGAAGGTGTGATCAGTCGTGGTCGTTTCTCTGTCCGTGGTGCTGCTTCTGGCCATCGTTCTGGTGGTGATGATCCGGAGTAACAACATCAAGACGGGGCCCGCGATCGTTGCCGCCCTCTTCGGCTTCTTCCTCGCGTCCACGGGCATGGCGCCCTCGATCACGAGGTTCCTGAACTCGCTGGCCGAGACGATAAGCAACATCAAGATCTAGCCGGGCCCCCGGCGGCAGAGCCCCGTGACCCGCGGCACCGCAAGGCCCCGGGAACGCAGCGACGCCCCCGGCACGGGGCCGGAGGCGTCGGACGGAGCGGGCGACGGGAATCGAACCCGCGTAGCCAGTTTGGAAGACTGGGGCTCTACCATTGAGCTACGCCCGCGCGCGCCACGGACCGCCCCTCGGGCGACGTGGCACGGTGTGCATCGTAGCGGGTCGAAGCGGTGCGTCGCACATCACCCCGGCGCACGGGCCGGCCCACGGTGATCCGGGGACGGGTTTCCCCTTCGATAGCGGCCTGCAGGACCCTCGCGGCCATGTACCCTACGTCTCGCACCGACGGGGTGTGGCGCAGCTTGGTAGCGCGTCCGCTTTGGGAGCGGAAGGTCGTCGGTTCGAATCCGGCCACCCCGACCAGCAAGATCACATTGTGGGGCCCATCCTGCTTGCGGTTACTATGCAAGCTGCGCGTCTGTGTGTCTCTCTACCGGGCGCGGTCCGCTGAGATCAGCATCCGCTGAACAGCAGAAACCCAGAAGTCAGCCCCAAGGAGACCGAACCGTGAAGAGCGCCGTGGAGACCCTGAACCCGACTCGGGTTCGGCTCACTGTCGAGGTGCCCTTCGAGGAGCTCAAGGCCAGCCTCGACGCGGCGTACAAGAAGATCAACCAGCAGGTCACGGTGAAGGGCTTCCGCGCGGGCAAGATCCCGGCGCGCGTCATCGACCAGCGCTTCGGCCGCGGTGCCGTGCTGGAGGAGGCCGTCAACGACGCGCTTCCGAAGTTCTACACCGAGGCGGTCAACGAGGCCGACCTGAACCCGCTGGGCCAGCCCGAGGTCGACATCACGGAGCTGAAGGACGGCGAGCTGCTGGCCTTCACCGCCGAGGTCGACGTCCGCCCGACCCTGGAGATCCCGGACTACTCCGGCATCGAGGTCACCGTCGACGCCGTCGCCGTCAGCGACGAGGACGTCGAGAAGTCGGTCGAGCAGCTCCGCGAGCGCTTCGCCACGACCTCCCCGGTCGAGCGCGCCGCCGCCGAGGGTGACATCGTCACCGTCGACCTGGAGGCCAAGGTCGACGGCGAGGTGCTGGAGGACGGCGTCGCCGCCGACGTCGACTACACCATCGGCTCCGGCCAGCTGCTGGACGGCATCGACGACGCCGTGAAGGGCCTGGAGGCCGGTGCCTCCGCCACCTTCACCTCCCAGCTCAAGGGCGGCAGCGCCGAGGGCAAGGACGCCGAGATCAAGGTCGACGTCAAGGCCGTCAAGGCCCGCGAACTGCCGGAGCTGGACGACGACTTCGCCCAGATGGCCAGCGAGTTCGACACGCTGGAGGAGCTCAAGGCCGACAGCCGCAAGCGCCTTGAGCGGATGAAGAAGTTCGACCAGGCCACCCAGGCCCAGGAGAAGGTCCTCGACGAGCTCATCAAGCTGGTCGAGGTCCCGATGCCCGAGAAGCTGCTCGCGGACGAGGTCAACACCCGCAAGCACAACCTGGAGCACCACCAGCTCGGCCAGATCGGCATGACGCTCGACAAGTACCTGGAGATGCAGGGCAAGTCGGCCGAGGAGTTCGACGCCGAGCTCAAGGAGCAGGCCGAGAAGGGCATCAAGACCCAGTTCATCCTCGACGAGATCGTCAACAAGGAGAAGGTCTCCGTCGGCCAGGAGGAGCTCACCGAGCACCTCATGCGCCGTGCGCAGTCCTCGGGCATGAGCCCCGACCAGTTCGCGCAGGCCGTCGTCGAGCAGGGCCAGGTCCCGATGCTCGTCGGTGAGGTCGCCCGCGGCAAGGCCCTCGCGACCGTCGTCGAGGCCGCCACGGTCAAGGACTCCGAGGGCCAGGTCGTCGACCTGGAGGACGACGAGGACGAGGCCACCGAGGCCGCCGCCGAGGAGCAGAACGAGGGCTGAGCCCCGCCCCTCTCCTGAGGCACGCCTCATCCGAGGTTCCACGGACGGGCCCGGACACCGAGCCCCCCGCCATCCGGCGGAGGGGCCGGGGTCCGGGCCCGTCCGCGCACCCGGGACCGCTGCGCGGCGGGGCCGAACCTGCGCTCAGAGCGAACAGTTACGGATGCGGGATGGCGGCTGCCGACCAGCGCGTTAGGGTCCGTAGATACGAGGGCAGGGGAGACATGGCAGCACGCCGGAGCAGTGCCGGCGCGCCACCCCCCGGTCCCCAGAGAAGACGCGGAGACGGCCCGTTGCCGTCAGAGACGAGCAGGTGGATACGTGACGAATCTGATGCCTTCCGCCGCCGGTGAGATCGCCATCGGTGGTGGCCTCGGCGACCAGGTCTACAACCGGCTGCTCGGGGAGCGGATCATCTTCCTGGGTCAGCAGGTCGACGACGACATCGCCAACAAGATCACCGCGCAGATGCTCCTCCTGGCCGCGGACCCGACCAAGGACATCTACCTCTACATCAACAGCCCCGGTGGCTCGGTCACGGCCGGCATGGCCGTCTACGACACCATGCAGTACATCCCGAACGACGTGGTCACCATCGGTATGGGCCTCGCCGCCTCCATGGGCCAGTTCCTGCTGACCGGTGGCACCCCCGGCAAGCGCTTCGCGCTGCCCAACACCGACATCCTCATGCACCAGGGCTCCGCGGGCCTGGGCGGTACCGCCTCCGACATCAAGATCCAGGCCGAGCAGCTGCTCCGCACCAAGGACCGCATGGCGAAGATCACCGCCCTGCACACCGGCCAGACCGTCGAGACGATCATCCGCGACGGCGACCGCGACCGCTGGTTCACCGCGGAGGAGGCCAAGGAGTACGGGATCATCGACGAGATCATCACGCACGCCTCCGGCGTTCCGGGCGGCGGCGGCACCGGGGCCTGACCCCCGGCAGCACCCGTCAGCAGCCGTATCCCAGCCCACCGACCGCCATCAGGATGGTGAACACCCGCATGAACATCTCGTCCCCCAGCGGCCTCTACACCGGCCCGCAGGCCGAGGCTCGTTACGTCGTCCCGCGCTTCGTCGAGCGCACGTCGCAGGGCGTCCGTGAGTACGACCCGTACGCGAAGCTCTTCGAAGAGCGCGTGATCTTCCTCGGCGTGCAGATCGACGACGCCTCGGCCAACGACGTCATGGCGCAGCTGCTGTGCCTGGAGTCGATGGACCCCGACCGCGACATCTCGATCTACATCAACAGCCCCGGCGGTTCCTTCACGGCGCTGACGGCCATCTACGACACGATGCAGTTCGTGAAGCCGGACATCCAGACGGTCTGCATGGGCCAGGCCGCCTCCGCCGCCGCGATCCTCCTCGCCGCCGGTACCCCGGGCAAGCGCATGGCGCTGCCCAACGCCCGCGTGCTGATCCACCAGCCCTCCAGCCAGACGGGCCGCGAGCAGCTCTCCGACCTGGAGATCGCCGCCAAGGAGATCATGCGGATGCGCACCCAGCTGGAGGAGATGCTGGCCAAGCACTCCACCCAGCCGATCGAGAAGATCCGCGACGACATCGAGCGCGACAAGATCCTCACTGCCGAGGACGCGCTCGCATACGGCCTGGTCGACCAGATCGTCTCGACGCGCAAGTCGTCCGTGGCGGTCTGACCGGTCCCATCCACCGGTCGGCCGGCTCCGTCCGGCCCACCGCGCCGGCCGGCCCGTCCGGCCGGTCCGGTCCCGGCCACCGTGCCGCCGACGACGGGCCCTCCCTTGGCCGAGTAGGGCCAAGGGGGGCCCGCACGGGGGGCCCGGCAAGGTACCGTCGATAGGCAAGCACCCGGGTCCGCAGAGCAAGGCGGATCCCAGGCGAAGGGGAAGCACCTCGTGGCACGCATCGGTGACGGCGGCGACCTGCTCAAGTGCTCGTTCTGCGGCAAGAGCCAGAAGCAGGTGAAGAAGCTCATCGCGGGTCCTGGTGTGTACATCTGCGACGAGTGCATCGACCTCTGCAACGAGATCATCGAGGAGGAGCTCGCGGAGACCTCCGAGGTGCGCTGGGAAGAGCTTCCCAAGCCCCGGGAGATCTACGAGTTCCTGGAGGGCTACGTCGTCGGCCAGGAGGCCGCGAAGAAGGCCCTCTCCGTCGCCGTCTACAACCACTACAAGCGTGTCCAGGCCGGCGAGAACGGCGGCCACAACCGCGACGACGGCATCGAGCTGGCCAAGTCCAACATCCTGCTGCTCGGCCCCACGGGATCCGGTAAGACGCTGCTCGCCCAGACCCTGGCCCGCATGCTGAACGTCCCGTTCGCCATCGCCGACGCCACGGCGCTGACGGAGGCCGGCTACGTCGGCGAGGACGTCGAGAACATCCTCCTGAAGCTGATCCAGGCCGCTGACTACGACGTCAAGAAGGCCGAGACCGGCATCATCTACATCGATGAGATCGACAAGGTCGCCCGAAAGAGCGAAAATCCGTCGATCACACGGGACGTGTCGGGCGAGGGCGTCCAGCAGGCCCTGCTCAAGATCCTCGAAGGCACCACGGCCTCCGTCCCGCCCCAGGGCGGCCGCAAGCACCCGCACCAGGAATTCATCCAGATCGACACGACGAACGTCCTGTTCATCGTGGGCGGCGCCTTCTCCGGCCTGGAGAAGATCATCGAGTCGCGGGCGGGCGCGAAGGGCATCGGCTTCGGCGCCACGATCCGCTCCAAGCGCGAGATCGAGGCGAGCGACCAGTTCCAGGAGGTCATGCCCGAGGACTTGGTGAAGTTCGGCATGATCCCCGAGTTCATCGGCCGCCTTCCGGTGATCACGAGCGTCCACAACCTCGACCGCGAGGCCCTGCTCCAGATCCTCGTCGAGCCGCGCAACGCCCTGGTGAAGCAGTACCAACGCCTCTTCGAACTCGACGGCGTGGAGCTGGACTTCGACCGCCCGGCCCTGGAGGCCATCGCCGACCAGGCCATCCTGCGCGGCACGGGTGCGCGCGGCCTGCGCGCCATCATGGAAGAGGTCCTGATGTCGGTGATGTACGAGGTCCCGTCCCGCAAGGACGTGGCCCGTGTCGTCATCACGGCGGACGTCGTCCAGTCGAACGTCAACCCGACGCTCGTTCCGCGCACGCGCGGCAACGAGCCGGGGGAGCGGCACGAGAAGAGCGCGTAGCGCGTCCGGGGTTTTACGGAGAGGGGCGGTCCGGCTTGATGCCGGGCCGCCCCTGGCGTCTGCCCGGGCTCAGATCTCGTCGTCGAAGATGTCTTCGGCCTTGGAAACGGTGCAGGCGCGGTCCAGCCAGTCCGCCAGGATGTCCATGTAGGTGCAGGACATGACGCGTTCGCTGACCTCGGGCGTGATGGGGATTCCTCGGGTCTCCAGTACGCGCAGCACCGACTGCGCACGTTCCTCCACCCGCCCCTCTGCCCGTCCCTTGGCTTCGCCTTCCAGGAACGTCTTCTCGATGAGGGTTCCACGTCCGGGGAAGTAGGTGCGGGGCATGAGGTTCCTCCAGATGTCTCCTGCCGGGGTTTCCCCCAGGCCGATTTCCAACAGTTCCGAGTAGTACGCGACGGAATCCTCGTCGGCCGTTGCCAGGGCACGTGCCAGCGCCTCCAGTATGGCTGGAGCTTCGTTACCGCGGGCGTGAGTCATGGCCGAGAACGTCGCCAGCGCCAGGTTCCGGGCGGCCCGGTCCGGATCGGTGATGACCGGAACGTTTCCGGGCCCGAGGACCAAAGGGTGCACGGACAGCGAGGTCCAGCCCTCGGGGCCGAGCCGGAAGGGACCGGCTGCCCATTTGGCCGTCGCCTTCTCGTGGCAGACCACGAGAAGGAGAGCGGGGCAGCCGTACTTCGCCGTCAGAAAAGACAGGTAGTACGCCCAGCTGACCGCCTTGACCGGGTCGCGGCGTCCTTGCGCCTCGATCGCGAGGAGAAAGCCGTTGCTGCCGTCGGGTGGCTCGATGCGCAGCACGCTGTCCACGCGCCGCTCCAGCGGTCTGATCTCGGTGGCATCCCCCGTGAGTACCTCCACGGATGCCTTCGCCGGAAACGGCACGTCCAGGAGCCGGAACACCGGTGCGAGCAGCTCCGGGCAGTCCTGGAAGATCCTGTGTGCCGCCTCATGATGTGAAGTGACCATGGTCCGAAGTTAGGAGCGCGGGCAGGGGTGCGTCCGTTGATCGGTGGCCGATCACTCGTTCGAGCGCCTGAATCGTTCGCCAGTTCCATGGGGCTGGAGTTCATCGCCCACTAGCGCACGGCCTCGGTGGCGAAACGGTTCACTCTGCGTGAGAACACCTGATCGTGGCTATCGTGGGTGCAGGAGCGGCCGCCGACCATGACTCTGGTCCTGGAAGGAGGCGCTGTGATGACTCTGATGGATCACGACATTGCCGAGGACATCATGAGGGGCAAGCCCGATCACGATCTGCTGCGCTTTCTGGACAAGATCCCCGAGCTCGACGAACTCAAGATCGAGCTCATTGACGGAAAGATCGTTATGCAGGCTTCGGCAGCACCGCTTCACAATCTCATCGTCGGCGATCTGGCTTTCCAGTTCAGAAGCAACGACTGGGTGGCACTTCCCGAGCAGGCCCTCATCTCGGAGCGATCGGGCTTCGAGCCGAAGCCCGATCTCACCATCACCACCGCCGATGAGGTGGCGGACAACCGCAACCCGTTCCCCACCGACCGGACACCGCTCGTGATCGAGGTCGTGTCCTCGGACAGGACCAGCGACTACCTCAAGAAGCGCCTCTGGTACGCCATCAGCAGGATCCCGCAGTACCTCCTCATCGACCCCTACGACGGCATCTGCACGCTGCACTCCCGGCCGCAGGGGGCGGACTACCGCGTGTTGGAGATGCACGAGTTCGGCGAGCCGATCAAGCTGGCCGAGCCGTTCTCCTTCGCGCTGGACACCACGAAGTTCAGGCTGTACCCGCCCAAGCTGCTGCCTTAGCGGCAGGGCGGGGCCGGGGCCTACTTCGGGATCTCGACGCGCGTCTCCGTGCGGACCTTGGCGGTGAGGTCGGCGGCGATGTTCAGCGGGACGTCCTTGCCGGCGACGGCCGCCGAGGCGTCGGTGAGGATGATGACGCCGACGGTGCTGCGGTCGGCCCAGAAGCAGATCGGCATGGTGACGCCGGTCGGGAACTTGCTGTTCGTGTACTTGGCCTGCTGGCACTTCATCACCGCGCCGTCCAGCCCCGCCGGGGAGACCTTCTCCGGGCTGCCCACGAGCTCGACGGTGCCGCCGCCCTGGGCGGCCTGCTTCTTCTTGCTCGCCGCGAAGAAACCGTCCACCACCCGCTCGGGATTCGAGACCTTGCCCCACGCGCCGCTGAACTGCAGGTACCGGCCGCTCTCGCCGTCGCCGGCCTGGTAATCGGCACCGGTGGTCTCCGCATCGGCGACCCCGAGCATCCGCAGCTCGCTCATGTCGTTGGAGTCGAAGCCGTCGCCGGGGTCCTTGAGGTCCTTCTTGAACTCGCCGGCCACCGTGTCGGGCGTCGTCAGCTTGTACCGCTTGCCGCCGTCCGGTACGGGGCTCTGACGGCTACTGCTGCTACTGCTGCCGTGACCACCGTCCCGGCCCGCGAGCAGCAGGAAGCCGCCGCCCGCAATGGCACCCACCAGCACGAGCACGCCGATCGCGACGGCTATCGCCTTGCCCGGGCCACCGCCCTGCGGCGGCACCGGCGGCGGGTACGGCCCGGGCATCCCCGGCTGCTGCCCCCACCCGTACGGCTGCGGCTGGGGCTGCGGCTGCCCGTACGGACCGGGCTGCTGCGGGTACCCGTAGCCGGGCTGGCCCTGCTGCGCCGGCGGCTGCCCCCAGGGGTTCGGCTGCTGGGGCGGCATCGGCGGCTGGCCGTACGGGCCCGGCTGGTGGTGGCTCATTCTGGTTCCCCTGAGGCTTCGGACGACGGACTGACCGGTGCAGGTCAACCCGCGAATCCTGCCACGCCGCCCCAGGGGCCCTCGTACCGGCTACTTCGCCTTGCGCACCTCGTTGCGGACCTTGACCGTGGTCTCGGACAGCTCCTTGGCGGACAGGACGGTGCCGGTGCCGGCTGCGGCGGTCGTGACACCGGTCATGCCGCCGGACGTGCCGCCGGACGTGCCGCCGGACGTGCCGCCGGTCGAGACCTCCGCGGACTTCACCACCCGGTGCTCGACGACGCCCACCGCACTGCCGTCGCCCCAGATGCAGGTGCTGATGTCACTGAAGGACGAGCTGCTGAGCGTGCTCTTGACCCGCTGCGTCTTGCACTTGAGGGAGACGCCGTCGAAGCCGGCCGGACGGTACGCCGTGGTCTCCGTGACCGTCTCGATGCGGTCCTTGTACTTCGCCTGGGCCCGCTCCATGTCGGCGAACAGCGCGTCCACGGTCTTCGCCGGGTCGGCCAGCTCTCCGTAGATCGCCGTCACCTTCAGCCGCTGCTTCTCGGCGTTCTCGTAGGACGCCTTCTTGCCCGTCCCGTTGAGGATGCCGAATTCCTTGGCCTTCGGGTCGTTGCTGAGGTCTTCCGTGTCCTTGCTCGACGACAGGCTGGTGTTCTTGGTGTACTTCCCGCCCAGCAGCGTCTGCGGCATCTCGATCGTGTAGGCCGCCATCTTGGCGGGGACGCCGCCGCCACCGTTGTCCCCGCCGCCGTTGCCGCCGCTGTCACCGGCACCGGTGAAGAAGAGGACCCCGCCCACGATGGCGCCCACGACCAGCAGGGCGCCGATCGTGATCGCGACGGCCTTGCCCTTGCCGCCCCCGCCCTGGGGCGGGTAGGGGCCGTACGGCCCGGGGGCCTGGGGCGGGCCCCAACCGCCGGCAGCCGGCTGCTGGGGGTAGCCCTGGGCGTAGGGGTTCGGCTGCTGGGGCGGTATCGGCGGCGGTCCGTACGGGCCCGGCTGGGGGTGGCTCATCCCTACTTCTCCTTGCGGACCTCGTTGCGGACCTTGACGGTGGCTTCTGAGAGGTCCTTGGCCGACATGACGGTGCCGGTGGCCGCGCCGGCGGCGGCGCCGTACGGGCTGTTGCTCTTCGAGATCTGGTGCGAGACGGAACCGATCGCGCTGGTGTCGGACCAGGCGCAGGTCGTGGTCTCCGTCTCGGAAGAGATGTTGCCGAAGGAACTGATGATCTTCTGAGTCCTGCACTTCATCACTGCGCCGTCGAAGCCGCTCGGTGAGAACTCGGCCCAGGGAGCGATGGTCTCGACCTTCGCGTTCATCGATCCGAGAAGCTTCTTCTGCTGCTCGTCGCCCAGGGAGATCACAGTGTCGAGGGACTTCTCCGGGTCGGCGATCGTGCCGTACGTGCCGCCGACGGACAGGACCTGCTTCTCGGCATTGGTGTAGCTCTGGTTCACCGACGTGCCGTTCTCGATGCCGGCGGCCTTGGCCTTCTCGTTGTCGGCAAGGCTCTGCGGCTTGTTCTGGGTGCCGGCGGGCGTCGGGGTCTTCGTGAACTTCCCCTCCAGCAGCGTCTCCGGCATCACCATCGTGTAGGGCTTCACATCCCCGTCACTCCCGCCGTTCAGGAAGAACATCGCCCCGCCCACCAGCGCACCCACGACCACCAGCGCGCCGATCGTGATCCCGATGGCCTTGCCCTTGCCGCCGCCCTGGGGCGGCACCGGCGGGGGGTACTGGCCCGGCACGCCCGGCTGCTGGCCCCAGGCTCCGGGGGTCGGCTGGGGCTGGCCCCAGCCGCCGGGGGCCGGCTGCTGCGGGGCGCCGTACGGCGGGGGCGGGGGCTGCTGGCCGTACGCCGGGGCCGGGGCCGGGGGCTGCTGGGGGTAGCCGTAGCCGGGCTGACCGTAGGGGTTGGGACCCTGCGGGGGCTGAGGGGGCTGGCCGTAGGGGCCCGGCTGGTTGAAGCTCATCGGGGGGTTCCTCTTCGCTGGGACGTCTCGCAATGGTTTCGCGCCATCCTTCCCGATGGCTTACTCCGGCTTTACCTCGGGTACGCAACGGTTTCGGAACAGTGGTAGTGGGGCCGCAGGCACCCGCCGGGCGCATCGGGGTGCAACCGGGCGGAAACGGATTCGTGAGCTGTCAGCCCCGCCCCGTAGAATTCCGCCCGTGACCGAGAACACTCAGCGCCCCGACAGCGGGCCGAACGACAGCGCCCCCGAACTGCCGACCCAGTACGCGCCGGCCGAGGTAGAGGGGCCGCTGTACGAGCGCTGGGTAGAGCGGGGCTACTTCGAGGCCGACGCGAAGAGCGACAAAGAGCCGTACACCATCGTCATCCCCCCGCCGAACGTCACCGGCTCGCTCCACCTGGGCCACGCCTTCGAGCACACGCTGATCGACGCCCTCACCCGCCGCAAGCGCATGCAGGGCTTCGAGGTGCTGTGGCAGCCCGGCATGGACCACGCCGGCATCGCCACGCAGAACGTCGTCGAGCGCGAGCTGGCCAAGGAGGGCAAGTCCCGCCACGACCTCGGCCGTGAGGCGTTCGTCGAGCGCGTGTGGCAGTGGAAGGCCGAGTCCGGCGGTCAGATCTCCGGGCAGATGCGTCGTCTGGGTGACGGCGTCGCGTGGTCGCGTGAGCGCTTCACCATGGACGAGGGCCTGTCCAAGGCCGTCCAGACGATCTTCAAGAAGCTCTACGACGACGAGCTGATCTACCGCGCCGAGCGCATCATCAACTGGTGCCCGCGCTGCCTGACCGCCATCTCCGACATCGAGGTGGAGTACCAGGACGACGACGGCGAGCTCGTCTCCATCCGCTACGGCGAGGGTGACGCCTCCATCGTCGTCGCCACGACCCGTGCCGAGACGATGCTCGGCGACACCGCCGTGGCCGTCCACCCCGAGGACGAGCGCTACAAGCACCTCGTCGGCACCGAGATCGAGCTGCCGCTGACCGGCCGCCGCATCCCGGTCGTCGCCGACGAGCACGTCGACCCCGAGTTCGGCACGGGTGCCGTCAAGGTCACCCCGGCCCACGACCCCAACGACTTCGAGATCGGCCGCCGGCACGACCTGCCGTCGCTCACCGTTCTCGACGAGCACGGCGTCATCACCGTCCACGGCCCCTTCCTCGGCCTGGACCGCTTCGAGGCCCGTTCCACGATCGTCGGCGCCCTGCGCGCCGAGGGCCGGATCGTCGCCGAGAAGCGCCCGTACACCCACTCCGTCGGCCACTGCTCGCGCTGCAAGACGACGCTGGAGCCGCGTCAGTCCATGCAGTGGTGGGTGAAGACCGCCCCGCTGGCCAAGGCCGCCGCCGACGCCGTCCGCGACGGCCAGGTCAAGATCCATCCGCAGGAGATGGAGAAGCGGTACTTCGACTGGGTCGACAACCTGCACGACTGGTGCATCTCGCGTCAGCTGTGGTGGGGTCACCGCATCCCGGTCTGGTACGGCCCCGACGGCGAGATGGTCTGCGTCGGCCCGGATGAGCAGCCGCCGGCCGGCGAGGGCTGGCACCAGGAGACCGACGTCCTGGACACCTGGTTCTCCTCCGGCCTGTGGCCCTTCTCCACCCTCGGCTGGCCCGAGAAGACCGACAGCGTCGCGAAGTTCTACCCGAACTCCGTCCTCGTCACCGGCTACGACATCCTCTTCTTCTGGGTCGTCCGGATGATGATGTTCGGCCTGTACGCGATGGACGGCACCCCGCCGTTCCACACCATCGCCCTGCACGGCATGGTCCGCGACCAGTTCGGCAAGAAGATGTCGAAGTCCTTCGGCAACGCCGTCAACCCGCTGGACTGGATGGACAAGTACGGCTCCGACGCCGTCCGCTTCACCCTCGCCCGCGGCGCCAACCCCGGCGTGGACGTGCCGATCGGCGAGGACTGGGTCCAGGGCTCGCGCAACTTCGCCAACAAGATCTGGAACGCCACCCGCTTCGCGCTGATGAACGGCGCGACGGTCGACGGCGAGCTGCCGCCCGCCGAGCAGCTGTCCGCCACCGACCGGTGGATCCTCTCCCGCCTCAACTCGGTCGTCGCCGAGGTGGACGCGCTCTACGACGACTACCAGTTCGCGAAGCTCTCCGACACGCTCTTCCACTTCGCGTGGGACGAGGTCTTCGACTGGTACGTCGAGCTGTCCAAGTCCACCTTCGCCAAGGGCGGCCCCGAGGCCGAGGCGTCGCGCCGCGTCCTGGGCGAGGTCCTCGACGTCACGCTGCGCCTGCTGCACCCGGTCGTCCCGTTCGTCACCGAGACGCTGTGGACCGCCCTGACCGGCCGCGAGTCCGTGGTCATCGCCGACTGGCCGGCCGACAGCGGCTTCCGCGACGCCGCCGCCGAGCAGGAGATCGCGACGGTCCAGCAGGTCGTCACCGAGGTCCGCCGCTTCCGCTCCGACCAGGGCCTGCAGCCGGGCCAGCGGGTCCCGGCCCGCCTGGAGCTGGCCGGCACGGCGCTGGCACCGCACGAGGACGCGATGCGTCTGCTGCTGCGCCTCCAGCCGGCCGGTGACGGCTTCGCCGCCACCGCGTCGCTCCCGGTCGCCGGCGCGACCGTGGCGCTCGACCTCTCCGGCACGATCGACGTCGAGGCCGAGCGCAAGCGGCTGACCAAGGCGCTGGCCGCGGCCGAGAAGGACAAGACGCAGTCCACGGCCAAGCTGGGCAACGAGGCGTTCCTCGCCAAGGCCGCCGAGGCGGCCGTGGAGAAGATCCGCACGCGGCTCGCCACGGCCGAGGCCGACATCGAGCGGATCAGCGCTCAGCTGGCCGCCCTGCCCGAGAAGTAAGAGGCCCACGGTCTCGTCCGGCCCGGGTCCCACATGGGGCCCCACGGCCCCTCCACAGGCTCCTCTTCCACCCGGTCGAGGGGCCTGTGCTGGTTCCGGTCCCGGCGGTCGCGTACGGGCGCGAAGAGCACGTACGCGGTCGAGACGGCCACGAAGCCGAGCCGGATCAGGCCCTTGGCCGATTCGTCGGGGACGAGGAAGACGCTGCCGTACAGGACGATCAGCGCGATCCAGCTCCACCACGGCACCAGACGCCGCTGGCCGCACACGTCCCACAGCAGGGTGCCCAGCAGCACGGAGGCCGTGTAGTACGTGTAGACGCTGGGGTCGAGGACGATCCGGGCGTTGGCGCCCAGCAGCACGACCGCCGCCCACCGCCCCCGCCAGACCGCGATCGCGCCGAGCACGAGGCCGAGCGCGGCCTGTGCGGGCCGGGCCCAGTCGGGGGTCACGGGGGTGTTGCCGCCCAGCCAGCGCAGCGCGGAGGCCGGGTTGTTGGGGATGGTGAACTTCGCCGCGGCGAAGGAGTCCGGCGCGACGACGAAGAACGGCAGCCAGGCCACCGCCACCAGGCCCGCGCACCACAGGCCCGCGCGCAGCCACCGCTCCTTCGGCAGGGCCAGCAGCAGCGGCAGGAAGGCCAGCGCGGTGGGCTTGGAGTCCAGGGCGAGGGCCATGCAGATGCCGGTCGCCGCCGCGTTGCAGCGCGTCAGGTAGTACACGGCCAGGGCCGTGAAGAAGAGCGCGAGGACGTCGTCCAGATGCGCGAAGCGGACCGACACCTCGATCCACATGGGGATGAAGGCCAGGCCCGCCACGAGGACGCGCTGCCGCAGCCGCTGGTGGTTGGTGCCCGTGCCCAGGAAGTGCCGGGCGGCGCTACGGCCGGCGAGGACCAGGATCACCAGGCCGAGGAGCGACATGAACGCCTCGGCCAGCACCTGCCCGACCTCGGCGGGGAAGGGGTTGAACAGGCCCGCCACGAGGAAGCTGATGGGGCCCATCTGCAGCTCCGGGTGGTGGGCGTAGAGGTTGAGCCCGCCGTCGCCCGAGGAGCCGTAGATGAGCTCACCGCCGGTGCGCAGGTAGTGCCACGAGAAGCCGCCACTGGGCGCGACGATCGCGAACCAGAGCGCGGCCCACCCGGTGAGCAGCAGCAAATGCGTCCGATTGCTCAGTTGTGGTATTCGCACAACGCTCCGTTCCGCCACCCGGAACCGTTCCGGGCATAGATATCACCGGCGGTCAGATGGCGGAAGCGAACGGAAAGTTGCCCCGGCGGTCACTTCTGTGACCGAACTCATCGGGCGGACGTCCGGACAGGTGGCCGGGCCCGTGGTCAGACCTCGATGGCCACCGGGCCGGACTCGACGTGCTCGGCGTTGCGCCGCGTCTTCGCCCAGCCGTTGCGGCCGCGCAGCATCCGGACGAACCCCCGGGCCGAGGCGGGGAAGAGGTGGTACGCGTACAGCCACAGAGCCAGGCCCCACAGCAGGGCCGTCAGCATAGAGCGGTCGGACGCCCGGTCCCGGCGGTAGACCGGGCCCCACAGCACGAACGGCAGGACGGAGACGACGGCCAGCGCCAGCACGAGCGGCCACAGGGCCAGCATGCCGCCGAACGCCTCGTCCACGCCGTCCTGAGCGGCCGTCAGGCCGAGGAGGGCGAACATCACCGCGCACAGTGCGAGCGTGACCAGGTGGGCGACGGGCTGCAGGAAGGTGTAGAGCGTCTCCAGGACGCCCTTGCCGCCGTAGTGGCGGGAGGAGACGATGCGCGGTGCGTAGCGCACGCACTGCAGGTTGCCCTGGGCCCAGCGGGTGCGCTGGGTGAGGAAGCGGCGGCCGTGCGGCAGCCCCTCCTGGGAGACCCAGGTGTCGGCTATGTGGGCTATCCGGTCGCCGCTGAGGATCATGTGCAGGCCCAGCTCGTAGTCCTCCAGCAGCGCCCCTCGCTGCCAGGGCCGGCGCTCGGCGGCGGCGATGCGGTCCAGCGAGGCGAGCCGGGTGAACTGGCCGTTGCCGCCCAGGCCGACGGAGCCGGTGCGGCCGCGCAGCAGCTGCATGCCGGCGTTGGAGACGGAGAACTCCATGTCCTGCATGCGCACGAGGAGGCGGGCGACGGCGTTGCGGACGCGGCCGCGGTCCTCGCCGAGCGGGCGGGGGTCGTCGGTGTTGCGCATCCGGACGCTGACCTGGACGCCGCCGGTCTCCGGGTCGCCGAAGCCCTGCGGGCCGCTGACGCGGGCCAGGGCGTCCGGGGCGAGCTGGCCGTCGGCGTCGACGACGCACACCACGACGCGCTCGCGGTCGGTGTCCTTGGACAGGAACTGGTTCAGCTCGTCGTACGCGGCGTTGAGCGCGGCCCCCTTGCCCTGGCGGGCGTTGGGGCGCTGCCGGCTGACGAGGTGGACGCGCCGGTCCTCGTCGGCGAGGGCGGCGACGATGGCGCCGGTGCGGTCGTCGCTGTCGTCGTCGATGACCCACACGTGCGCGCCCGGGTGGTCGGCCCGCAGCCGCGTCACGGTCGTGCCGACGACGGCCTCCTCGTCACGGCAGGGGACGAAGAAGTGCCAGTCGAAGGCGTCGGGACGGCCGTTCTCGACGGCGGGGCGGCGGGTGTACGCGTGGCGGGCGCCGGCCCAGTAGAGGAGGAAGCAGAGGAGGAGGAAGAAGGGGAAGGCGAGGAGGAGGGGGCTGGAGAACATGCGGAAGCTCCGTGGGGGGGGTGGGGGGAGGAGCCCCGGTCCCGCCCTTTCACCGTTTGTTGTCCTCAAGCGCCGGACGGGCTGGAATGTGCAGCCGTCCGTCGTGTGAGGACCGGGGTCCGGGGGCGGTGTGGGGGGAGGATCAGGCGGCAGCAACCAGGCGCTGCGGCGCGCCGATGGCCGTCAGGAGCGCCACGATGCGGTCCGATGCCAGCCCGTCCCCGAAGGGGCTCGGCAGGGCGGCCAGGCGGGCCAGGCCGTCCGGGCCCTCCGCCAGGCGGCGGCGCGCGGCCGCGCCGATCTCCGTGCCCGGCTCCACCAGGTCCGCGAAGTCCGCCATGGCCTCCGGCCTCTCCGTGGAGCGTCGTACGACCACCAGCGGGCGGCCGAGGACCGTGCACTCCTCCTGGATGCCGCCCGAGTCGGAGACCAGCAGGGCCGCGTGGCGGGCCAGGGCCAGGAACTCGGAGTAGCCGAGCGGGGCGGTCACCGTCAGCGGGGCGAGCAGGTCCGTGAGGCCGGCGGCCTCGATCCGTGCCCGCGTGCGCGGGTGCAGCGGCAGTACGACCGGGCGGTCGGCCGTGGCGAGGGCGGCCAGCTCGGTGAGGATCGCCCGCAGGGCGTCCGCCGAGTCGGTGTTCTCGGGCCGGTGCACGGTGGCCAGGACGTAGCCGTCGGCGGCCAGCCCGTGGCCGGCCAGCAGTGCCGCGCGCTCACCGGCGGCGGGGAGCTGGTTGCGGACGGCCTCGACGACGGTGTTGCCGGTGACGGCGATCCGGGAGTCCTCGACGCCCTCGGCGAGCAGGTTGGCGCGGTTGTCCTCGGTGGCGGCGCACAGCACGTCGGCGATGCGGTCGATGAGGACGCGGTTGTGCTCCTCGGGCATGTTGCGGTCGTGGCTGCGCAGGCCGGCCTCGACGTGGAGCAGGGGGATGCCCCGGGCGTTGGCGGCGAGGGCGCCGGCGAGGGCGGCGTTGGTGTCGCCCTGGACGACGACCGCCAGCGGCGGCTCGGCGGTGAACAGCTCGTCGAGCTGGGCGAGGGCGGCGGAGATCTGCACGGCGCGCGGCTGCCCGCCCACACCGGTCAGGAAGGTCGGCTCGGGCAGGCCCAGCTCGGTCAGGAAGCGGCCGGAGAGCTCCTCGTCGTAGTGCTGCCCGGTGTGCACCAGGTGGGCGGCGGGGCCCAGGAGACGCACGAGGTCCGTGAGCTTGACCAGCTCGGGGCGGGTACCGAGAACGATGGCGACGCTACGCGGGGGCAGGGAGAGCACGAGGGGACTCCTGAGGCTGGTGGCGGGGACAGCTCACGAGCCTGGGGTGCGTCGGTTGCGCGTCAGGAGGGTCTTCGGTTGCCGGACGGTTGCGAAGGGGGAATCGGGGACCTTGGTCCCGGTGGGGTCAGGGACCTTGGTCCTCCCTGTGGCCGGGGCCGTCGCCTCCCGGCCCACCGCCGAAGACGCCGCCCTCGAAGCCGTCGTCCGCGGGGGTGCCCTCGGCCCGGTAGCGGTAGCCCAGGCCCCGTACGGCCTCCAGGGGGTCGGCCGCCTCGTCCCCGGCGGCCTGGCGCAGTTTGCGTCGCAGGCGCAGGACCGCGAACTTCACCCGCTCGCGGCCGGTGCCCTCGGGGTCGTCCCAGACGCGGTCGAGCAGCTGGTCGGTGGTGATGACCCGGCCGCGGTTGCGGACCAGCACCTGCAGGAGCCGGTACTCGATGTCGCTGAGCCGCGCCTCGTGGCCCTGCCAGACGGCCGAGCGCCGCTCGGGCACCAGGCGCAGCCCGTCCCCGCCGTAGGAGTCGCCCGCCCAGCGGGTCGGTGCGCTCCGGCGCAGCAGTGCCTCGACGCGGGCGAGCAGCTCGTCGTTGCCGAAGGGCTTGGACAGGTAGTCGTCGGCTCCGGCGCGCAGGCCGCGCACCCGGTCGGTCTCGGCACCGCGGGCGGTGAGGAGCAGCACGGGCAGGTCGCTCATGTCGCGGGTGCGTTCGAGGACCTCCCAGCCGTCGAGGCCGGGCAGGCCGATGTCGAGGAGCATCAGGCCGGGCCGTTCGGCGAACAGCAGCCGCAGGGCGTCGCGGCCGTTGTCGGCGTGCACGGTGTGGTAGCCGGCGCGGGTGAGCAGGACGCGCAGGGCGAGCGCGAGGTCGGGGTCGTCCTCGACGAGCAGAATCCGCGTCACGCCGCCCCCTCCCCGCCCGGCCCCGCGGCCCCCGGACTGCCCGGCGTACGGTCCGGCCCCGTGGCCTCCGGCCCCGCGGCGGTTCCCAGGCCGCCGGCCGTCTCCGCGGCTCCCTCAGCTCCGCCGGCCTCGGCCGCCCCGCCTCCGCTCCCGGCAGCGTCCCCGCCCTCGTCCCCCACGACCAGCCGTCCTCCCGACGGCACCGGTGGTGGCCCCGCGATCGGGAGGCGGATGCGGAAGACGGCACCCTCGCCCTCCCTGCCGCCCACCGTGATCGTGCCGCCGTGCTGTTCGACGACGGTCCGGGCGATGGCCAGGCCCAGGCCCGTGCCGGGGTAGCGGCCGGTGCGGGCGTTGGGGGCGCGGACGAAGCCGGTGAAGATCTCGTGGCGGGAGTGTTCGGGGACGCCGATGCCGGTGTCGGCGACCTCGATGTCCCAGTGGACGCCCCGGGGCGCGGCCGTCACGGTGATCCGCCCGCCGGGCGGGGTGAACTTCGCGGCGTTCTCCAGCAGGTTGCCCAGGACGTGCTGGAGCCGGTGGCGGTCGCCGCGCAGGGCGGGACCGGGCGCGCAGTCGAGGACGGTGAACAGCCCCGCCCGCCCGATGGCGTCGATCTGGTCCATGACGGCGTCCTCCAGCATCCGGGGCACGTCCACGGGGGCGAACTCCAGCTCCGGGCCGGCGGCCCGCATCCGGGTGGTGAGCAGCAGGTCGGAGATCACCCGCTGCATCCGTTCGGCGTTGCGCCGGATGGCGTCGAGGAAGGACGCCTGCTCCGTGGTGAGGCTGCCGAAGGCCGGGTCGGCCAGGAGCTCGCCGAAGCTGCTGATCGAGGTGAGGGGGGTGCGCAGCTCGTGGGAGGCGGCGGCGGTGAAGGCGTTGCGCTGGCGGGCCAGCTCGGTGAGGGTGCGGTTGTCGCGCTCCAGGTCGCGCTCGCGCCGCTTGGCGTCGCTGATGTCGGCGAAGACCCACAGGGAGCCCAGGTAGGCGCCGCCGTCGCGGAGCGGCTCGACCTGGCGGCGGATGACGCGGCCGTCGGTGAGCGGGATCTCGGCCACCCGGTGGACGTGGCGGCCGGAGAGGATCCCGCCGGGGGTGCCGGGGCCGGCGTGGCCGGCGGCGAAGAAGGCCCGTACGAGCGGGGCCACCGGCTCCATGGGGGCGCCGGGGGAGAGGTCGACCCGCCCCTCCAGGTCGAACATGCGGACGAACTCGCGGTTGACGGCCAGCACCTCGTCGGCCGGGCTCTGCAGGAGGGCGCCCGCGGGCAGCGCCTCCAGGACCGCCCGGAGCCGGTCCCGGTCCTCGGACCCCATGGCTCTCACCCGGCTCTCACCCGCCGAAACCTCGCGCAACGGACCTTCAATGGATCTTCCGGAAAAACCGTATGCCAAAGCGGCCGGGCCCGCTCTCCGTGTCGCCGGAGGTGCCCCCGCCCCGCCGGTGCCCCCGGTCCGTAGACTGGGCGGCGTGAGCGAGCGCCCCCTGAACGACGAGCACGGTGACAACGAATCCGGCGAACCCGGTGATAACGACCGGTTCGAGGAGATCGTCGAAGCCGAGACCGACCGCGACCCCGACCTGGCCGTGATCGAGGCCGGCAGCCGTACCCTGCGCGCCCAGGCCGGGCCCCCGCAGGGGGACGGCGTGCCCGCCCGCCCGGAGGACCCCGAGGTGGACCGGGCGCTGCGCGAGGTGGAGGCGGAGCTCGCGGGCCGCTGGGGCGAGACCAAGCTCGACCCGTCGCTGGTCCGCATGGAAGCCCTGATGGACATCCTGGGCCAGCCGCAGCGCGCCTACCCCGCCATCCACATCACCGGCACCAACGGCAAGACCAGCACCGCCCGCATGATCGAGGCCCTGCTGGCCGCCTTCGACCTGCGCACCGGCCGCTACACCAGCCCGCACGTGCAGTCCGTGACCGAGCGGATCAGCCTGGACGGCGCCCCGATCTCCGCCGAGCGCTTCATCGAGACGTACCAGGACATCAAGCCCTACGTCGAGATGGTCGACGAGCGCGAGCACCACCGGCTGTCCTTCTTCGAGGTCCTCACCGGCATGGCCTTCGCCGCCTTCGCGGACGCCCCCGTGGACGTGGCCGTCGTCGAGGTCGGCATGGGCGGCACGTGGGACGCGACGAACGTCGTCGACGGCACGGTCGCCGTGGTCACCCCCATCGCGCTCGACCACACCGACCGGCTCGGCTCCACGCCCGGCGACATCGCCGGCGAGAAGGCCGGGATCATCAAGTCCGACGCCACCGTCGTGCTGGCCCAGCAGCCGGTGGACGCGGCGCAGGTGCTGCTCAAGCACTCGGTCGGGGTGGACGCCACGGTCGCCCGCGAGGGCATGGAGTTCGGCGTCGTCTCCCGCGAGGTCGCCGTCGGCGGCCAGCTGCTGACGCTGCGCGGTCTCGGTGGTGAGTACGAGGAGGTCTTCCTCCCGCTGTACGGCGCCCACCAGGCGCACAACGCCGCCGTCGCGCTGGCCGCGGTCGAGGCGTTCTTCGGCATCGGCTCCCAGCACGCCCGCCCGCTCGATGTCGACGTCGTCCGCCGCGCCTTCGCCTCGGTCACCTCGCCGGGCCGCCTGGAGGTCGTGCGCCGCAGCCCCACCGTGGTGCTCGACGCCGCCCACAACCCGGCCGGCGCCCGCGTCACCGCCGACGGCATCACCGAGGCGTTCGGCTTCAGCCGCCTCATCGGCGTCGTGGGCACCAGCGCCGACAAGGACGTGCGCGGCCTGCTGGAGGCGTTCGAGCCGATCTTCGCCGAGATCGTCGTCACCCGGAACTCCACCCCGCGCGCCATGGACGTCGACGAGCTCGCCGCCCTGGCCGTCGAGGTCTTCGGCAGCGAGCGGGTGCAGGTCGAGCCGCGTCTGGACGACGCCATCGAGGCCGCGATCACGCTCGCGGAGGAGGAGAGCGAGTACGCCGGTGCGGGCGTCCTCGTGACCGGTTCGGTGATCACGGTCGGCGAGGCCCGGCTGCTGCTGGGGAGGGGCTGACGTGCGGACGCTGTGCGCAAGCACTCTGATCGGTGAATTCTTCGTCATCGGCTTCGCGGGTCTGGTCGCCATGCAGACCTCCGACCTGTCCACGGGCACGGTCTGGGCCGTCAGCGGCAGCGCCATGGTGCTGAGCGTGCTGCTGTGCGGCATGCTCACCCGGCCCGGCGGCGTCCAGCTGGGCTGGCTGCTGCAGCTCGGCCTGATCGCCAGCGGCCTGGTCGTGCCGATGATGTTCATCCTGGGCGTGGTCTTCGCCGGCCTGTGGTGGGCCTCGGTCCACTTCGGCCGCAAGGTCGACGAGGCCAAGGCCCGCTTCGCCGCGGCGGCCGCCGCGGCCGACGCCCCGTAGCCCAGTAGCCCGGTGGTCCGGTTGCCGGTGGGCGGGGGCGTCCCTGTACCCTTCGCCCCACCGCAATCGTTCGCCTGCCTGCAAGGAGCCGCAGTATGAGCCAGCGCACCCTCGTCCTTCTCAAGCCGGACGCGGTCCGCCGTCAGCTGACCGGCGAGATCATCGCCCGCATCGAGCGGAAGGCCGGCTGGACGATCAGCGCGCTGGAGCTGCGCACCCTGGACCGCGCGACGCTGGAGCAGCACTACGCCGAGCACGTCGGCCGCGACTTCTACGAGCCGCTCATGGGCTTCATGGCCTCGGGCCCGGTCGTTGCCATGGTCGTCGAGGGCGAGCGCGTCATCGAGGGCGTCCGCGCGCTGGCCGGCCCGACCGACCCGATCGCGGCCGCTCCCGGCTCCATCCGCGGGGACTTCGGGACCATCACGCGCGAGAACCTCATCCACGCCTCGGACTCCCCGGAGTCCGCAGAGCGGGAAATCAAGATTTTCTTTCCCGGCCTCGCCTGATACCTCATCAGGCGAACGCCCATTCTGATCAAGGGCGACCGATTTCTTTTCGGTCGCCCTTGGCATATGCGTGCCGAACGAGGGAACCTCTCACTCCGACACGACGTCACCATTACTGGGGCCAGCTCGTGTTCCGCCCACAATGGCGGAGGAACCCTCGCGCCGCGTTCGAGTGGGCGAGACTACGATGAAGCCTCGGCGCCCCGCAGCGCACCACACCTGCCGACCTCAAGTAAGCGATCGCTCAACCTGGGAAGGCCAGACGTATCCTCATGGGGAACAACATGTCGTTCATCGGCCGTGACATGGCAGTCGACCTCGGGACCGCCAACACGCTGGTTTACGTCAGAGGCCGCGGGATCGTCCTCAACGAGCCGTCAGTCGTCGCGATCAATACCAACACCGGTGGGATCCTCGCGGTCGGTGCCGAGGCCAAGAAGATGATCGGCCGAACCCCCGGGAACATCGTCGCGGTCCGTCCGCTCAAGGACGGCGTGATCGCCGACTTCGAGATCACGGAGCGCATGCTCCGTTACTTCATCCTCAAAATCCACAAGCGCCGCTGGATGGCCCGTCCGCGCGTCGTGGTCTGCGTGCCCTCCGGCATCACCGGCGTCGAGCGCCGTGCCGTCATCGAGGCGTCCACCCAGGCCGGCGCCCGCCAGGTGCACATCATCGAGGAGCCCATGGCCGCCGCCATCGGCTCGGGCCTGCCCGTCCACGAGGCCACCGGCAACATGGTCGTCGACATCGGCGGCGGCACCACCGAGGTCGCCGTGATCTCCCTCGGCGGCATCGTCACCGCCCAGTCCATCCGGGTCGCCGGCGACGAGCTGGACAACGCGATCATCCAGCACATCAAGAAGGAGTACAGCCTCCTGCTGGGCGAGCGCACCGCCGAGCAGATCAAGATCACCATCGGTTCGGCGTACGACCTGGAGCAGGACGAGCACACCGAGATCCGCGGCCGGGACCTCGTCAGCGGCCTGCCCAAGACCGTCGTCATCTCCGCCGCCGAGGTCCGCAAGGCCATCGAGGAGCCCGTCAACTCCATCGTCGACGCCGTCAAGACGACCCTGGACAAGTGCCCGCCCGAGCTGTCGGGTGACGTCATGGACCGCGGCATCGTTCTCACCGGAGGCGGCGCCCTGCTGCGCGGCCTCGACGAGCGGCTGCGCCGCGAGACGGGCATGCCCATCCACATCGCCGAGGATCCGCTGGACTCCGTCGCCCTCGGCTCCGGCAAGTGCGTCGAGGAGTTCGAGGCCCTCCAGCAGGTCCTCGACGCCCAGCCGCGCCGGTGACGGCACGGCGCCGCCCACCCCGTGGCGCCCCGGCCACCCGGCGCGCCGAAGCCGCCGAAACAACCTGATATACAGGCAGAACGCTCCCGATGACCGTCCGGACCCGCAACCCGGCGGTCCGACGAGAAGGGCACGCCGCCGCACGTGAGGGACACACGAGAGAGCCGGCTGCTGCTGGTGCTGTTGATCGCGATCGCGTTCGCGTTGATCACGGTCGACATCCGCGGTGGTGAGCAGTCCCCGCTCGACGGCGTGCGGCACGCCGCCGCCTCGGCCTTCGGTCCGGTGGAGGAGGGCGTGGCCTCGGCCGTCGACCCCGTCGGCGACGCCATCGCCGCCGTCCGCGACTCCGGCGACCGCAGCGACCGCATCAGCCGCCTGGAGCGCGAGAACACCGTGCTCAAGCAGAAGCTGGGCAGCAGCGACCGCAACCGCGGCCGGCTCCGCGAGCTCGACGCGATGCTCAAGACCGCCGGCCGCGGTCAGTACGGCATCAAGGGCGCCCAGGTCATCGCCATAGGAGCCGCGCAGGGCTTCTCCTGGACCGTCACCATCGACATCGGCAGCAACGACGGCATCAAGCGCGACATGACCGTGCTCAACGGCGACGGCCTCGTCGGCCGCGTCACCACCGTCGGCCCCAGCACCTCCACCGTCCTGCTCGCCAGCGACCCCAAGTTCACCGTCGGCACCCGCATGGAGAAGACCGGCGAGATCGGCTTCGCCGGCGGCCAGGGCGACCGCTCGCTGCGCGTGGAACTGCTCAACGGCAAGGCCACCGTCCACGAGGGCGACCGCCTCGTCACCTTCGGCTCCAGCAAGGACAAGCCCTTCGTCCCTGGCGTCCCCGTCGGCGAGGTCACCCGCGTCGAGCCCTCCGGCGGCGGCCTGACCCGCACCCTGCAGGTCCGCCCCTTCGTCGGCTTCAGCAAGCTCGACCTGGTCGGCGTCGTCGTCGACGCGCCCCGCGAGGACCCCCGCGACAGCGTCCTGCCGCCCAAGCCCGAGGCCCCCAAGCCGGCCCCCACCGTGACCGTGACCGTCACCCCCTCCCCGAGCGCCAAGCCCCAGGACTGACCGATGCGCCTCAACCGGATCCTGCTCTCGACCGCGTTCGTGGTGGTGGCCCTCGTCGTACAGGTGAGCGTCTTCGCCCGGCTCCACCTCCCCGGCGCCGTCCCCGACCTCCTCCTGCTCGTCGTCGTCGGCCTCGCCCTCGTCCACGGGCACACCGCCGGCGCCCTCATCGGCTTCGGCGCCGGCCTGCTCGCCGACATCGCGCCGCCGGCCGACCACGCCACCGGCCGCTACGCGCTCGTGCTGTGCCTGATCGGCTACCTCGTCGGCCTCGCCCGGCCCGACAACGGCCAACTCCGCTCGGCGACCGTGCCCATGGTCGCCGTCGTCGGCGCGGCCATCGCCTCCACCCTGCTCTACGCGGGCGTCGGCGCCCTCGTCGGCGACACCGCCGCACGGCACGTGGGCCTCAGCGGCCTCGTCTTCACCGCCGCCCTCTACGACCTGCTGCTCGCCCCCTTCACCGTGCCGCTGATCATGGCCGCGGCCCGGCGCACCACCGGCGACCCGCTCACCGGGGACGGCACCCCCACCGCCGGCGGCGAGGGCGCCTACCGGCGGACGACCGGCGGCAGCTTCCGGACGGGCCGGATGAAGCGCAAGGGCCGGCTCGGCGGACGCAAGGGCCGCATCGGCGTCCAGAGCACCAGCCTGCTCGCCCGGCCCGGCAGGAAGCAGCGCATCAAGGGGGTCAAGCGGCTTTGAGGACGGCACTCTTCCGAGGGGCGGCCGCCGCCCCCGCACCCGGCCGCGCAGGGAGCACCGCGTGAGCAACCTCCCCGAGACCGGGCGCACCTCGCGCATCACGATCCGGCTGGTCGTCATCCAGATCCTGGTCTTCTCGCTGCTGCTCACCCTGGGCGGCCGCCTGTGGTACCTGCAGATCCGCAACGGCGACCAGTACACCGCCGAGGCCGCCGACAACCACATCCAGCAGGTCGTCGCCCCCGCCACCCGCGGCTCGATCCTCGACGCCCGCGGGGTGCCGCTCGCGGACAACGAGACCCGGCTCGTCGTCTCCGCCAGCCGCACGGACCTGATGAAGATAAAGGACAGGGGCAAGGCCGTCCTGACCCGTCTCGCCGGCGTCCTGGGCCTCAAGCCGGAGGACGTCGCCGCCAAGGTCCGGCTGTGCGACGCCAAGACCCCCAAGCCCTGCTGGGCCGGTTCGCCGTACCAGCCCATCCCCATCACCGACGAGGCCACCACCCAGCAGGCCCTGCAGATCCGCGAGCGGCAGGAGGACTTCCCCGGCATCACCGCCGAACCCACCGCCGTGCGCCGCTACCCCGGGCCGGGCGGCTCGAACACCGCCCAGGTCCTCGGCTACCTCTCGCCCGTCAGCGACGAGGAGATCGCCAAGGCCAAGAACGGCCGCTCCCCCCTGCTGCGCTCCGACCAGGTCGGCCGCTCCGGCCTGGAACGGCAGTACGACACCGAGCTGCGCGGCAAGGCGGGCGTGACCCGCTACGAGGTCGACAACCTCGGCCGCGTCATCGGCAAGGCCAAGAGCGACAAGGCCGAGCCCGGCGCCAACGTCGTCACCAGCATCGACGCCCGCGTGCAGGCCATAGCGGAACGGGAACTGGACCAGGCGATGAAGGACGCCCGCAAGGAGATCGACCGCAACACCGGCGTCCCCTACAAGGCCGACGCCGGCGCCGTCGTGGTGATGGAGTCCAGGACCGGCCGGGTGGTCGCCATGGCCTCCAACCCCACCTACGACCCCAACGCCTGGGTCGGCGGCATCTCCGGCAAGGACTACAAGGAGCTCACGGGCAAGGACTCCAACTACCCGCTGCTCAACCGCGCCATCCAGGGCCAGGCCGCCCCCGGCTCCATCTTCAAGGTCATCACCACCACGGCCGCCGTCAACGCCGGGTACGCCTTCGACGACGGCTACAACTGTTCGAGCTCGTACAGCATCGGCGGCCAGGTCTTCAAGAACTTCGAGTCCCAGAGCCACGGCTCCATCAACCTCGGCCGGGCACTGGAGGTCTCCTGCGACACCGTCTTCTACGACCTGGCCTACCGGCAGTGGCAGAAGGACGGCGGCAACAAGCCCAAGAACCCCGCCGACTGGTTCTACAAGACCGCCCACCAGTTCGGCCTCGCCAAGGAGACCGGCATCGACCTCCCCAACGAGGTCCGCGGCCGCGTCCCCGACCGCGAGTGGAAGAAGAAGTACTGGGAGGCCAACAAGGACACCTGGTGCAAGCAGGGGGACAAGGACGACAGCTACGCCGGCAAGATCGCCAAGGAGAACTGCGAGTCCGGCATGCGCATGCGCGCCGGTGACTCCGTCAACTACTCCATCGGCCAGGGCGACACCCTCGTCACCCCCATCCAGATGGCCACCATCTACGCCGCCATCAGCAACGGCGGCACCCTCTGGAACCCCACCGTCGGCAAGGCCGTCATCAGCGGCGACGGCAAGGAGATCCGCGAGATCAAGCCGGCCTCCCACGGCAGGCTGCCCTTCACCGGCAAGACGCGCGACCAGATCGACGCGGCCCTCGCCGGCGTCGCCACCCGCGGCACCGCCGCCTGGCGGTTCAAGGAATGGCCGCAGAACGAGATCCCCATGCACGCCAAGACCGGCACCGCCGAGGTCTACGGCAAGCAGACCACGTCCTGGTTCGCCACCTACACCGCCGACTACACGATCGTCATGACGATCTCCCAGGGCGGCACCGGCTCCGGCGCCTCCGGCCCCGCCGTGCGCAAGATCTACAACGGCCTCTACGGCGTCGACGACAAGGGCAAGATCGACGAGAAGAGGGCCCTCCTGCCGCACCCCCAGACCGGGCTGCCGAAGATCGAGAAGGACGGCACCATCGAGGCCCAGCCCATCGCCTCGCCCCCGCCCCCCAGCCCCTCGGGCTCCGCGTCCGACAGCCCCTCGGCGTCCCCCTCGGACGGCTCCTCGGCTCCGCCCTCGGAGGGACCGCCCTCACCGGAGCAGTCCCCGTCCCGGAAGGAGGACGAGACCCGGTGAGCGCCGCCAGCGGCTACCGCGTCCGCCGATTCACCCCCGAGCGCGGCACCTGGTCCCGGCTCACCGCCCGTGACTCCGTGCTGCGCCGCCTCGACTGGGTCATGCTGCTCGCGGCCCTGGCCCTGTCCGGCATCGGCACCCTGCTCGTCTACTCCGCCACCCGCAACCGCACCGAGCTCAACCAGGGCGACCCGTACTACTTCCTGCTCCGCAACATCCTCAACACCGGCATCGGCCTCGCCCTCGCGCTCGGCGCGGTCTGGGTGGGCCACCGGGCCCTGCGCGGCGCCGTGCCGATCCTCTACGGCATCTCCGTGCTCTTCATCCTCGCCGTGCTCACCCCGCTCGGCGCCACCATCAACGGCGCCCGCTCCTGGATCCAGCTCGGCGGCGGCTTCTCCATCCAGCCGTCCGAGTTCACGAAGATCACCATCATCCTGGGCATGGCCATGCTGCTGGCCGGCAAGGTCGACGCCGGCGACCGGCGCCAGCCCGATCACCGCACCGTCGTGGAGGCCCTCGGCCTCGCCGCCCTGCCCATCGCGATCATCCTGCTGATGCCCGACCTCGGCTCGGTCATGGTCCTGGTGATCATCGTGCTCGCCGTGCTGCTGGCCTCCGGCGCCTCCAACCGCTGGATCGTCGGCCTCATCGGCACGGGCGTCCTCGGCTGCGTCCTCGTCTGGCAGCTCGGCGTCCTCGACGAGTACCAGATCAACCGCTTCGCCGCCTTCGCCAACCCCGCCCTCGACCCCGCCGGCGTCGGCTACAACACCAACCAGGCCCGCATCGCCATCGGTTCCGGCGGCCTCACGGGCTCCGGCCTCTTCCACGGCTCCCAGACCACCGGCCAGTTCGTCCCCGAACAGCAGACCGACTTCATCTTCACCGTGGCCGGCGAGGAACTCGGCTTCGTCGGCGCCGGGGCCATCATCTTCCTGCTCGGCGTCGTCCTCTGGCGCGCCTGCCGCATCGCCCGCGAGACCACCGAGCTCTACGGAACGATCGTGGCGGCCGGCATCATCTCCTGGTTCGCGTTCCAGAGCTTCGAGAACATCGGCATGACGCTCGGCATCATGCCCGTCACCGGGCTCCCGCTGCCGTTCGTCTCCTACGGAGGCTCGTCGATGTTCGCGGCGTGGATGGCGGTGGGCCTCCTCCAGTCGATCAAGGCACAGCGCCCGATGTCCGCCTAGGACGCGAAATCGCCCTGGTCGGCCCGGCGGCCGCGCACTAGATTCGGGCTCATGGCGGACACCGTGCGGGAGATCGAGCGGAAGTACGAAGCCGGCGGGGATACCGGTGGCGCGGCCGGGCTCCCCGACCTCAGCGGGGCCCCGCCCGTCGCCCGCGTCGCCGACCGCGGCACGGTCGAGCTGGACGCCGTCTACTACGACACCGCCGACCACCGCCTCGCCGCCGCCGGCATCACCCTCCGCCGCCGCACCGGCGGCAGCGACGCCGGCTGGCACGTCAAGCTGCCCGTCGCCCCGGGCGTGCGGGACGAGTTCCGCGCCCCGCTGAGCGCCGGCGTCCCCCGCGCGCTGGCGTCCCTCGTCCGCTCCCGGACCCGCCGCGCCCCGCTGGTGCCGCTGATCCGCCTCGTCTCCCGCCGGGACGTGCGGCACCTGTTCGACGAGCAGGGCACGCTGCTGGCCGAGGCCAGCACCGACGAGGTCACGGCCACCCGGCTCACCGGCGGCGAGGGGAGCACCGCCTGGACCGAGGTCGAGGTCGAACTCGCCCAGGGCGGCGACCCCGCCCTCCTCGACGCCCTCGAACCGCACCTGCGCGCGGCCGGGCTGCGTCCGTCGAAGGCCCCGAGCAAGCTGGCGCGCGCCCTCGCCGAGACGGGCACGCACCTTCCGGAACGCAGCACCGAGGCGCCCTCGTCCAAGGACGACGCCGGCGCGCACGTCCTGGCCTACGTGCGCGAACAGATCGAGGCCATCGCCGACCTCGACCCCGGCGCCCGCCGCGGCACCGAGGACGCCGTCCACCAGATGCGCGTCGCCACCCGGCGGCTGCGCAGCGCCTTCCGCACCTTCGGCAAGGTCCTCGACCGCCGCGTCACCGACCCGCTCGGCGAGGAACTGAAATGGCTCGCCGGCGAGCTCGGCGTCGACCGCGACCGCGAGGTCCTCGCCGAGCGCCTGCGCGACCGCCTCGACGAACTGCCCCGCACCCTGGTCCGTGGCCCCGTCCGCGCCCGCCTGCGCATCTGGTCCGGCCGCCGCCGCATCGAGACGCGCCGCCGGCTGACCGCGGTCCTCGACGGCGAGCGCTACCTCGCCCTCCTCGACGGCCTCGACGCCCTCCTCGCCGACCCGCCCCTGCGCCCCGCCGCCGCGCGGCCGCCGGCCCCCGTCCTCGCCAAGGCCGTCCTCGGCGACTACGCCCGTCTGGCCGCCCGCGTCGAGCACGCCCTCGCCACCGACCCCGGGCCCCGGCGGGACACCGCCCTGCACGACGCCCGCAAGGCCGCCAAGCGCGTCCGCTACGCGGCGGAGGCGGCGGCGCCGGCCCTGGGCAAGCCGGCGAAGAAGTTCGCCCGCGAGATGAAGGCCGTCCAGAGCCTGCTCGGCGACCACCAGGACAGCATCATGACCCGCACCGCCCTCAGCGCGATCGCCGCCCAGGCGGCGCTGGCGGGGGAGTCCGCCTTCACCTTCGGCCTGCTCTACGGCCGGGAGGAACGGCAGGCGGAACGGGACGAGCGGGAGCTGCCGCAGGTGTGGGCGCGGGCGTCGCAGGAGCGCTGGCGGGAGGCGCTGGCAAGCTGAGTCGTCGGGGTCCCCCGGCGGGCACGTTACTCTTGAGGGTCACCCCTGCCCGCTCACGAGAGACATTCCGAATGCCTGTCGAGTCGGTCGAGTCGGTCTTTCCGCGTCTCGAAGCCCTCCTTCCGCATGTACAGAAGCCCATCCAGTACGTCGGCGGAGAGCTGAACTCCACCGTCAAGCCCTGGGATGAGTGCGACGTCCGCTGGGCCCTCATGTACCCGGACGCCTACGAGGTCGGTCTGCCCAACCAGGGCGTCATGATCCTCTACGAGGTCCTCAACGAGCGCGAGGGCGTCCTCGCCGAGCGCACCTACAGCGTGTGGCCGGACCTCGAAGAGCTCATGCGCGAGCACAAGGTGCCGCAGTTCACCGTGGACAGCCACCGGCCGGTCGGCGCGTTCGACGTCTTCGGCCTGAGCTTCTCCACCGAGCTGGGCTACACCAACATGCTCACCGCCCTGGACCTCGCCGGCATCCCGATGGAGTCCAAGGACCGCGGCATCGACGACCCCGTCGTCCTGGCCGGCGGCCACGCCGCGTTCAACCCCGAGCCCATCGCGGACTTCATCGACTGCGCGGTGATCGGCGACGGCGAGCAGGCGGTCCTGGAGATCACCGAGATCATCCGGGCCTGGAAGGCCGAGGGCCGCCCCGGCGGCCGTGACGAGCTGCTGCTGCGCCTGGCGAAGACCGGCGGCGTGTACGTCCCGCGCTTCTACGACGTCGAGTACCTGCCCGACGGCCGCATCGCCCGCGTCGTCCCCAACCGCTCCGGCGTGCCGTGGCGCGTGTCCAAGCACACCGTCATGGACCTCGACGAGTGGCCCTACCCGAAGCAGCCGCTGGTCCCGCTCGCGGAGACCGTGCACGAGCGGATGTCGGTGGAGATCTTCCGCGGCTGCACCCGCGGCTGCCGTTTCTGCCAGGCCGGCATGATCACGCGCCCCGTGCGGGAGCGAAGCATCACCGGCATCGGCGAGATGGTGGACAAGGGCCTCAAGGCCACCGGCTTCGAGGAGGTCGGCCTGCTGTCGCTGTCCTCCGCCGACCACACCGAGATCGGTGACATCGCCAAGGGCCTGGCCGACCGGTACGAAGAGGACAAGATCGGCCTCTCCCTGCCGTCGACCCGCGTGGACGCGTTCAACGTGGACCTGGCGAACGAGCTGACCCGCAACGGCCGCCGTTCCGGTCTGACCTTCGCCCCCGAGGGCGGCTCCGAGCGCATGCGCAAGGTCATCAACAAGATGGTCTCGGAAGAGGACCTCATCCGGACCGTCGCCACGGCCTACGGCAACGGCTGGCGCCAGGTGAAGCTGTACTTCATGTGCGGCCTGCCCACCGAGACCGACGAGGACGTGCTGCAGATCGGCGACATGGCGGTCAACGTGATCGCCAAGGGCCGCGAGGTGTCGAAGTCCAACGACATCCGCTGCACCGTCTCCATCGGCGGCTTCGTGCCCAAGCCGCACACCCCCTTCCAGTGGGCGCCGCAGCTCTCCGCCGAGGAGACCGACGCCCGCCTGGAGAAGCTGCGCGACAAGATCCGCGGCGACAAGAAGTACGGCCGGTCCATCGGCTTCCGCTACCACGACGGCAAGCCCGGCATCATCGAGGGCCTGCTCTCGCGCGGTGACCGCCGCGTGGGCGCCGTCATCCGTGCGGTCTACGAGGACGGCGGCCGCTTCGACGGCTGGCGCGAGCACTTCAGCTACGACCGCTGGATGAAGTGCGCCGAGCAGACGCTGCCGGAGCAGGGCGTGGACGTCCCCTGGTACACGACGCGCGAGCGCACGTACGAGGAGGTCCTGCCCTGGGACCACCTGGACTCCGGTCTGGACAAGGACTGGCTCTGGGAGGACTGGCAGGACGCCCTCGACGAGACCGAGGTCGAGGACTGCCGCTGGACGCCGTGCTTCGACTGTGGCGTGTGCCCGCAGATGGACACCTCCATCCAGATCGGCCCGACGGGCAAGAAGCTGCTGCCCTTGTCGGTCGTCAAGTAGGACACGTGTGAAGTAGTACGCACGTGCGAACGAGGGCCCTGCCGGATCGGCAGGGCCCTCGTTGCACGTACTCTAGGTAGCAGAACGACCGCACTCACGAGGGACTGAGACAAACTGGGCAAGCGACAGCCCGAAGGCCCGCCGCCCGCACCCGCGGTGCAGCGCATTCGCCTGCGCTACACCAAGCGCGGCCGCCTCCGGTTCACCAGCCACCGCGATTTCCAGCGCGCCTTCGAGCGGGCGCTGCGGCGCGCCGAGGTGCCCATGGCGTACTCGGCGGGCTTCACCCCGCACCCCAAGGTCTCCTACGCCAATGCCGCCCCCACCGGCACGGGCAGTGAGGCCGAGTACCTGGAGATCCAGCTCGCCGAGGCCCGCGACCCCGCCGTGCTGCGGGCGCTGCTCGACGAGTCGCTGCCGGACGGGCTCGACATCACCGACGCCGTCGAGGCGCACACCTCGTCCTTCGCCGACCGGCTGCAGGCATCCGTGTGGGAGCTGCGGCTGGAGGGCGTCGAGCTCGCGGACGCCGAGAAGGCCGTCGCGGCCTTCATGGCGGCCGAGCAGGTCGAGGTCCAGCGCCGCACGAAGAACGGCATGCGCACCTTCGACGCCCGCGGAGCGGTGACCCGACTGGAGGCGCTCCCGGCTCCGGCCGATAGGCCCGGCGACGGTGCCTGTGCGATACTGCGGCTGGTTGTTCGGCATTTGACACCTGCCGTGCGACCCGACGACGTCCTGTCCGGTCTCCGCGCTACGGCCGACCTGGCGCCGCCGGTCCCCGCTGCGGTGACCAGGCTGGCGCAGGGGCTGCTCGATGAGGAGTCCGGCACGGTGACCGACCCGCTCGCGCCCGACCGCGACGCCGCCCCGGCCCCTCCAACGGCCGCCGGGCCGAGTGCCGCGCAGCAGGTGCCGGAAGGTTCCGCGTAAGGACGGCCGTCGAAGCGCCGCCGGTCCACCAGGGAGCCACCCGGTGCGGCAGGCGCACTGACCAGGAGACTTTCGCCGGTGCCGATGAGCTTCGGAGCCGGCGAGCGAGACGACAGCTCCCGTGCGGCGACCGCGCCCCGGACGGCGGTACCGCGCTCATCACGCGGACCGGCGGGTCGGATCACGACGCGGCGCCCGGGAGCGTGACGGGAGAACCGCCCGCATGCTCGAATCCATTGAGCCCACCGAGGCCGGGTCTGCGCAGAGCGCAGCCGGCAACAACACCGACGCTTCGCCCAGCGACACGCTGCCCCCGCGGCGTCGTCGCCGGGCCGCGTCCCGTCCGGCGGGTCCGCCCGCCGGGGAAGCGGCCGTGACGGCCGCCGAGGCGTCCTCCGAGGGCGCCGCCGAGGCTCCGGCCGCGCCGGAGACCCCGGCCCGTCCGCGCCGCCGGACCACCCGCAAGACGGCGGCCGCGCCGGTCGCCGCCGAGACCACCGAAGCGGTGGCCGAGCCCGCCGCCGAGACGGCCGAGGCCGAGAAGCCCGCCCGTACCCGCCGCCGCGCCACGCGCAAGGCCGCCGCCCCCGAGCCCGAGGCCGCCCCGGCCGCCGTCGAGGCCGTCGCCGAGGAGCCGGTTGCCGAGGAGGCGCCCGCGGCCCGTCCGCGTCGTCGTGCCACCCGTAAGGCGTCCGCCCCCGCCGGTGCTCCGCAGGCTGCCGAGGCCCCGGAGGCCGCTGCGGCCGTCGTGGAGCCGGTTG